>JBPOHM010000293.1:0-1758 GCA_052035585.1 Bacillota bacterium | reverse complement strand
GTGTTGAAAATATATTAATTACATTATCAAAGATAATTAAAGAAGATGTTAAGCACATATCTTTTTATTCATTAAAGTTGGAAGAAGGAACTCCAATGTTTTTAATGGAGCAAAAAGGTCTAATTAGTGTTTTAGATGATGATATAGAAAGAGAAATGTATTATGCTGGATGTGAATTTATGGAAACTAAAGGGCTTGAGCAATATGAAATATCTAATTTCTGCAAACCTGGCTATGAATGTAAGCATAATATAAAATATTGGACAGGTGGAGATTATATAGGCTTTGGACCATTTGCCCACTCATGCTTTGAAGATAGAAGATACAATAATATAAGTGATATTAATATCTATTGTGAGGATATAGAAAAATTTAAGGACGATATTGAGGATAACGAGCAAGTAAGGTTTAGACAGTTAAATGAAATATTGACTAAAGAGAGTAAGATGTTTGAGTATATTATGCTTGGACTTAGGATGAATAAAGGAATAAGCATAGGTGAGTTTAATAGAAAATTTGAAACAAGCTTTTTAGATATATATAAAGATCAAATAGATAAATTGACAAAATATAATTTAATAATTTTAAAGAAGGATAGAGTTTTATTATCAAAAAAAGGAAGAGATGTCTCTAACTATGTTTTTGAAGAATTCCTATAAGAGAGGGTAAACATATGGATGTAATTATATTAAAAGCATTTACTTACAATGGTAGTGGTGGAAATGGAGCTGGACTTGTTGTATTAGAAAATGATATTAGTGAAGAGCAAATGCAAAGAATTGCTGCTGAAGTAGGCTTATCTGAAACTGCATTTGTTAAAAGAATTGATGAAGAAAACTTTGATGTTAGATTTTTTACCCCTGTTAGTGAGGTTGATCTATGTGGACATGCTACTATTGCAGCTTTCTATTATGTAGGTGAGAATTTAATAGATAATAAAGTTGGAAGTATAAGGCTTTATCAAAATACTAAAGCTGGTAAACTAGCAATTTATATAAATTATAAAGATAATAAGGTAGATAATGTATTAATGGAACAGGCTAGTCCAAAGTTTTATGGTTATATTGACAATGTTCAAGTAAATGAAAATATTAGTATTTCTGAATCACTAGGAATTGAGGCATCATGTATAAAATTAAATGATTATAATATAAAACCAGCAATAGTATCTACGGGTTTAAAGGATATACTAATTCCTGTTATGAGTAGAAATTGTTTAAATGATATAAAGCCTCAATATGATATGATCAGTAAAATTTGTGAGCTAAATGATGCATTAGGCTATCATGTTTATACTATACAAGATGGACAAATATATGCTAGAAATTTCGCTCCATTAGTTGGTATTTATGAAGAATGTGCAACTGGAACCTCTAATGGTGCCTTAGGTGCATTGCTTTATAAGGATAATATAAAAAAAGGATATTTTGAGGTGTTGCAAGGTGAAGCAATGAATGAGACAAGTCAAATTTGTGTTCATGTTGATGAAAGTGGAGTAAGGGTTGGTGGAAAGGCCAAAATTATTTAAAAATACATTGTATTTTAATTTATTAATGCTATAATTAAAATACTAAAATTTAATTTAGGGAGGTAGTAAATGTTACACGATTTAATTAGTAGTAAAAAGAATCTCTTTAATTCTGGTGTACATACAGAGCTAAGAGCACAGGAAAATAGAAATAGAAGAGTAGTATTGCTAGGTGGAGATTTAACGACTAACACTCGTAGTGAGACTTCAGGTATATCAGCAAGAGTATA
>JBPOHM010000212.1:0-7400 GCA_052035585.1 Bacillota bacterium | reverse complement strand
ACTATAAAATGTTAATATAAAGAATATATTTTAAAATATTTAAATTTTCTTAATATAAATATAAGATTTAAGGTATAAACTATATGTAAATTACTAATGACGGAGGAAATATGTCAAATTTTACCATACAATTAATCGAAAAGCTATTGCTCCTACCGGGTTTACTTATTGCAATATCTGCACACGAATTTGCACATGCATATGCTGCATATAGACTTGGAGATAATTCTCAAAGATTTCAAGGAAGACTAACACTTAATCCTATTAAACATATAGATCCAATTGGATTTCTTTTGTTAATGGTTATTGGCTTTGGTTGGGCGAAGCCTGTTATGATAGATTCAAGAAAATTTAAAAATCCACGTAAAGATGATACAATTGTTTCATTAGCTGGACCTTTAGCAAATTTTATATTAGCTTTGGTTTTTACAGTTTTAACAGGAATTACATATATTATTATGTATAAAACAGGATCTAGTCAAACATTATATTTATTATTAGAGATATTTAAATTAGCTATACAAATTAATCTTGTATTGATGGTGTTTAACTTAATACCAATACCACCTTTAGATGGTCATCATTTATTAGGAAATATATTTGGAGCTAAGGTGTGGAATTTTTACTATAGGTTTGCAGATATTTGGAGATTTGTCCTAATAGCTCTTATTGTATTAGGAGGAACAGGTTTTATTATATCTCCAATAGTTGGAGGAATTTATAGCTTCTTAATAAAAATACTAAATAATATTTTATTGCTGGTGTTATAATATGAAAACAAAAAGTGAGATTAGAAAAGAGATACTAAATATTAGAAACAATATGGATGGCGAGCTTGCAGCACAGAAAAGCAGGGTAATTATCGATAAGGTAAAAAGTACTGAAGAGTATAAAAACAGTAAAAGCATAATGGTTTATATGGATTTTAAAAATGAAGTAAATACCAAGATGTTTATTTCTGAAGCCTTAAAGGAAGGCAAAAAAGTAATTATTCCATATACAGATATTAAAAATGTAGTGATAATACCTGTTGAAATAGACAGCCTTGATGATTTGGTTGAATGCAAGTTTGGATATCTAGAACCAAGGAAAGAGAAAATAAATAATCCATATGATGTTGATAAGATTGATTTAATATTAGTGCCTGGAGTAGCATTTGATAAAAAAAGAAATAGAGTCGGCTTTGGTAAAGGATTTTACGACAGACTTCTTAAGAATAGAAGAGCAAAGGCCATTGCATTAGCATATGAATTTCAAGTGCTTGATGAAGTTCCAGCAGATGAGCACGATGTCAAAATGGATATGATAATAACAGAGGAAAATCAATATTAACAATAATAAAAAAGTTCACTTAGTGAACTTTTTTATTATTGCTTTGAAAGAAAATAGAAGAACATCACAATGTTAAGCCCTTCTATTTCTAATGCTAGAAATTACTTTTTTAGAATAAAATTAAATTATTTAGACAATTTATAGGTAGATTTATTGCTGCAATAATCACAGTTTTTATCCTCGCATTTTTCCATAGCAGGAGCCTCTTCTACCTCGTTAACAAAATCATCTAAAGCTATTTCTATATGTTCATTACAGGTGTAAATTATTTTATCCTTGTTCATTGAAGCTCTCCTTTTTATTTTTAATTTTCTGCTTATTAGATTATACAGCAATTTATGGAAAAATAAAATAAAATTTTTGCTTTAATAAAGTTCTATTTTATAGTATAATAAGCACGAAAAGCTTAGAATTAAGAAATTGTAATTACTTATACATATATTGTTGAGTACATAAAAAGGAGACAAGCAATTGAAATTTTGTTCATTATATAGTGGTAGTAGCGGGAATAGTCAATTTATTCAAGCTGGAAATACAAAGATATTAGTCGATGCAGGACTAAGTGGAAAAAGAATACAACAGGCTATTGAGGGTATTGGAGAAAAGCTAAATGAAATCCAAGGTATATTTATAACTCATGAGCACTCAGATCATATACATGGCGTTGGTGTTTTATCAAGGAGATTTAATATCCCTATCTATGCAAACGAAAAAACTTGGATAGCAATGCAGCCCTTATTAGGTGAAATAAAATCTGAAAACATAAGGATTATTGAAGGTGGTGTAGAAATAGGAGAATTGTTTATACAAGCCTTTGATATATCGCATGATGCTGTAAATCCAGTAGGTTATAAGATATTTAACAAGAATAAAAAAATCTCATTATTGACGGATACAGGCTGTGTTAATGATGATATAAAAAAGCATATTGAAGATTCAGATCTTTTGTTAATAGAATCAAACCATGATGAGGATATGGTTTTATTAGGCTCATATCCTTGGCCATTGAAAAGGCGTGTACTTGGAGAATTTGGTCATATGTCAAACAGCTTAGCAGGGACACTATTGTCAGAGGTTTTGAAGAAAGGTACTGAGATAGTGCTTCTAGCTCATTTGAGTAAGGAAAATAACTTCCCACAGCTAGCATATAAAACTGTTGAAAACATATTAAATGAAAATAATATCTATATTAAAGATGGATTAGTGCTAGATATGACATATAGAGACAAGTCAACAAAGCTTTATGAAATTTAAAACCTTAAAATATTCTTAATTTTCATTAAAATGTTCTTTATGCATATACTATTTTTGCATTCAAAATAAAGACTAAATTAAGGTACGGATTTTATTCTTTAAATATAAAAAGTAATTAAATGAATTACTTTCTTGACCTATTGTAAAGAACATAATAATGTAAATTATATATGGAAAGGAACGTGAATTAAATGTTTAATAAAGAAAATGAATTTAATAACGAAGAAATTAAGGACGAGAATGTTATTAGACCTGATGGTGACGAAAATCCAAGAAATCAAGAAGAAAATTTAAACAAGACAGAAGAAAATGCTGTAAACTATAGTGCAGCAAATGGAACAAAAGAATATATTTATGCTCCTAGGGCTGATGAAAGTTCAGCAAACAGAGAAAATTCTATAAACAGAGAAAACTCTGTTGGAGAAAATTCAGCTTATAGAGAAAATGCATATAGCTCAACAAATAATACAAATAGCTATTCTAGCTTTACTTCTGCATACAATACTGAAACAACAACTAAAAGAAGAAAGCCTAAGAGAAGAATATTTTCAACTGTAGCTTTGCTACTAGTTGTATCATTACTTAGTGGTTTTGCTGGAAGCTATATGACTATGTATCTTTATAAAAATGGTGCAATAGTCCAAAACAATACAAATAATGTTAATAATAATGCACAATCTATAAAAATTAACTTAAATGATGAAACATATTATGCAGCAGCTGTAAATGAAAAAAATAAAGATTCAGTTGTTGGAATTACTACAACAGTTAGAGCCCTCTATGAAACATTCTGGGGTGCTCAAGAGCGAGAAAGTGAAAGCATAGGCTCAGGAATTATTGTAGATCCAAATGGTTTAATACTTACAAACTCTCATGTTATTGGAGATGGCAGTGCTAAAAAAATAGTTGTCTCTTTAACAGATGGCACAACTGAGGAAGGTACTGTTTTATGGTTTGATACAACTCTTGACCTTGCAGTTGTAAAGATTAACAGAGTTGGACTAATAGCAGCTGAGCTTGGTGATTCTGACTCATTAATCGTTGGAGAACCAGTTGTAGCTATAGGTAACCCAATGTCATTATCATTAAATGGAACATTGACAAACGGTGTAATTAGTGGATTGAATCGTTCAATAACTATTAATGGAACAACAATAAAGCCACTTATTCAAACAAATGCTTCAATAAACCCTGGAAACAGTGGAGGACCTTTATTTAACGCTAAGGGTCAGGTAATAGGTGTTAATACAGCAAAGATGAGCTCGGCAGAAGGTTTAGGGTTCTCTATCCCAATAAATGTTGTTATTCCTATACTAGAGCAAATTACAAAGGGTGAAGCTGTAAGTAGCTTATATGTAGGAATACAAGGATTGAGTGTTGCTGATTACAAAGAAAGACTAAATATTAATCTTTCAATTGAAAATGGTGTCTTTATTGTAGAGGTTATAAAGGATGGTCCTGCAGATAAGGCTGGATTGATGTATGGTGATATAATAACAGCTATTGATAAAACAGAAATTAAGGAAATGTCTGATTTAAAGAGAGCTTTATATAATTATAGAGAAGGTGACAAGGTACAAATTAAATACCTAAGAAATGGTAGTGAATATACCGCTGAGCTTACCTTAATGAAAAAACCTAAAAACTTTTAAAAAATAAAAGCCACAAATGTGGCTTTATTTTTTTATATATTTTTAATTTTGTGTAAATATTACCTAAAATGAAATCCTTTTCTCTTATTTTCCATATTATAATTGTAATTTTCATAATTAAAATAGTCGATTTCATAAAACTATATTAATTGTACAGATAATTTGATATTATATTCTATGTCAGAGCAAATTACGACAAATATTTTAATTGAGGTAAAATTTATGTATTTGGGAAGCGTAAAATTTTACAAGCATCTCATCTATTTTATCATTGTAACAGTATTATTGTTAGCTATGATCGGACTTGGATATTTGATAAGCTTGATAATGCCAAAAGGAAGCGCAAAGGAAGCAATCAAACCCAACGACGAGATTACTGTAGTGGATAATACAGGGCAAAATACTAAGGGTGATGATATAGGTGCTGTTGACAATATAGATGTTGACAAAACTGATGATGTAAAGCAAGAGGACAGTGACTCTTCTGAACCAGAAATCGACGAAGAAGATAAGCAAAAGTTGCAGGATGTGTTGAAAGATGCAGATAAGGTATTAAATGAAAAATTAGATGAACCTAATAATGAATCTAATAAAAATTCAGAAGAGCCCACACTTGTTGATAATTTCCCTAACTTATATTGTGAAAGCTTTGAAGTTAAGCCAACAGATACGAAAACAGCTTATATAACCTTTGATGATGGGCCATCAGAAAATACAGAGAAAATTCTTGATATTTTAAGAAGGAAGAATATAAAGGCAACTTTTTTTGTTATAACTGGAGAATATAATTCTAAAAATCTTGAGCTATTAAAAAAGTTAGCTGAAGAGGGACATACTATAGGTCTTCACTCTCATACTCATGTTTATGATACAATTTATGCTTCTAAGGATGCCTTCCTAGAGGATATAAGTAAATCAAGTGATGTAATATATGAAAAGACCAATATCAGACCTAGTGTTGTAAGACTTCCTGGTGGTAGTATTAATGGTTATAATATAGATATTTATCAAGATATAATTGATGAATTGAAGAATAGAAATTTTCAATATTATGATTGGAACGTATTATTTGAGGATGCTAAAGTAAGTATAAGTGTCGATGAGATAGTTCAAAGTGCTATGTACGGTATAGAGAAAAATAAAGATAAAAACATAATTATTCTAGCACATGATTTGGTTAAAAATTATGCAACATTAGAAGCGCTTGAGAAAGTGATTGACGTATTGGAATCCTACGGTTATGCTTTCGATAAACTCGATAGCAGCGTTGAGCCAATTACGTTTTTAAATAAATTAGAAGTAAATAGCAATAATAAATAATTCATAAAATCTTAGAAAAATATAATAAATTCTTGGAGGAGTAATATCAATGGAAAGTAATTTTAGAAAAGCTTTAAAGGAAGTAATGGGTATTGATAAGACTAGTAAAACAGAAAACGTTGCAGAAAATAATGAAGTAGTAGAAAATACAAAGAATATACCAGCTATGACTGAAACTACTGAGTCAAAAGAACCTGCAGTTACACAAATGAGAGAAATAACTCTAGAGTCAGTTAAGGAAGTAGAGCAAAAGAAATCAAGTGGTTTAGGTAGTGCATTTTCATCACAGCTTAACTTTGGACAAGGTGCTAATGCAGCTGAAACAAGTGTTATTACTAAATCAACTAAAATCGAAGGCTCAATATCTACTGAATCAAATATCATAATTGCTGGAGAGATGATTGGTAATGTTACAAGCTCAAACTCAATTAGTACAACAGGAAAGATCCTAGGTAATATTACATGTAAAAACTTTGAAGGAAGCAATGCTAAAATTGAAGGAGATATCAAGGTTGAAAATACTTTAATCATCAAAAACAACTGTGATATTATAGGAGATATTTCTGCAAAGAGAATAGAGCTATCAGGAAGAGTAAAAGGAAATATAGTACTTTCTGGTGAAGTATTTATAGCAAAAGAAGCTTATATCATTGGTAATGTAACAGCAAGTACAATAAGCATTGAGAAGGGTGCTATAATTCAAGGTCTTATTAAAATTAAAACAGAATAAAAAAGTGAACCAAGCAGGCTTAGTTCACTTCTGGGAGAAGAATCGTGTCGATTCTTCTTTTTTTGTAATTAAGAGTATTATTTATTTTTACGTATCTTAAATATACTTTTTATGTTTAAAACTCCACTTTTTAAAGCATTCTTTTTCATCAACTATTGATTGATAAGGTGGCAAAGTAAAGTCGTAATAGAGTCTTTTTCATAAGGTGTACCTCGATTTGTTAATGTTTCATAAATTGCTTCTTGAAGTTTTCTTCCATCAAAATCAAATGTCATTGCTAAATAATATATATCATAAAAATCTTTCATACGACCTGTAGCTTCCATTAATGATATCCACCTTTTAGAATTAAATTATTTTTATAATCACTTTTTGAAAGTCGCCTAATAAACTCTTCTTGACAAAAGAGATTTAACAATTGTTGGAATGATATTTCTTGTGCTTTTGCATTGCTTTTCAATCTACTTAAAACTGAATCTGCTATATTAGTCATTACAACCACACTCCAATATATGTTTGCACTTTATTAGTAATATTAAATTCTTTAGCATACTCGAATAGTCTTCTTACATTTTTCTTTGGATCTTTTACATAGAGTTTTATTGCATTAGTAAAAACTTCATCTTCTAATTTGTTTTTATATCGCAATATATCGCATATTGTTCTATCTCTATCATATATTTTAATTTCTACTCCATCTTCATAAATTACATTTATACCAATTCCAATAAACTTAGCTTCTAAATAGTAAGGTTCAATAATTGGATAATCGATTTTATATAGATTAGGTTTACTATGTTTATCTACAGCAATTTGCCAAGCTAAAGGTATTTTATCTGTATATTCATAATGTAATAATGCACTTTCCAAAAAAATTATAGCTTTAGGAAATAGTCTTGCTATAATTACTTCATCTTTTGGGGGATATTCTCTGGATTCATAGAATCCACTTTTTATTTTAGAAATTATTCCATCTTCTAATAATTTATTAATTTGACGACTAGACAAACCTATGTCTTTAAGCTCTGATGTTTTTAGAACTCCACCGTTTTTTTTAAATTCTATTTTAATATTTTCGATTTTTTTAATCATTTTGCACCTCTAGGAAGGCT
>JBPOHM010000080.1:0-1574 GCA_052035585.1 Bacillota bacterium | reverse complement strand
ATATACATGTAGTGAAATTATTAAGACTTTAAGAGATATGAATTTTTTCCGAATTAGTGGAAATGGTTATGTCCCAATATATACACGTACTAATGTAACAGATAGTCTTCATGAATCTTACGGATTCAGAACCGATTATGAAATTGTTACAACAAAACAAATGAAAAATATTTTTAAAGTCACGCAAAAATAAAAACATTGTTCACTTTTTTGAACATAAACAAACCTCTAAACGTGTTGTCACGCAATATGTTTAGAGGTTTTATTCTTTTACAAGTGTCAAACGTGAGATATTATATGTCAATTAGAAATTTTTAATAAAACTAAACTTTACATTCTCGCTAAAATTAATTGTAATTATAGCGTGAATGTAAAAATTAGATTATTAATATACAAAGTCGCTTTACTAATTTACAAAATATGCTATAATTTACAATATAGATGCAATATTATTAAATGGCTAAATTTATTACAATAGGGAGGATAAAATGGCAATTCCAAAAAATATTTCAAGGGAAGTTGTATTAAATGCACTTAAGTATATTGATGAGTATGGTATGCCGGAAAAATATATTAGTACTAGATATGATTTAATTGACAAAACAGGGAAAAAGTATTCACCAAAATACGTTATTGCAGTTGCAAATCATTTAGCGAATAATGAAGATATTTCTGTCGATGGATATAACGCTGTAGAAGCAAAGAAGTTTTTAGAAGGATTAGATTTTTATATTGATACAAAATACGAAAAATTTGAGCTGACTATTAAAGCTAATGGAATATCATCAAATGATGAAGAATTTACAATTGATAATCTTAGTATAGGTGATTATTATATTCCTCTTGATACATATTTTAAAAATGCTAGTGGTGCTATAATAAAACGTAATCTTAATAGGGGCGAAAAAAAAATATCTAATCAAACTTTACCACGTTTAGCTTTTCAAATTTTTGAGCAATTTATTAATGCTTTATCAGAGAAAGAAAAAAGACAATTCCCAATCTGTCAATACAAGCCAAGCACTGAAGTAATACGTGGTATCTTTTCTAGCAAAGAGGAGTTTAATAAGTATAAAAAATCTATAGAATATTTAGAATATAAATATGGTGAAGATAAGCAGCATGTTATTTATTGCTGGAACATTTTTTCAACAATTTTGTTTGTAAAAGAATGTTTGAAGCGCTTTGGCCATGAGGATGATTGTTTTGTTCTTAGTTATCGTGATAAAGTTAAAAAAGAAATTATTAATCCTGATGAAGAAGGTAAAGAAGAAACAACTGAACAAGAAGTAAAAGAGTATAGAAATTCTTATTCTAAAATATTAATTGATTCTAAAAATATAATTTTACGTGGTGCTCCAGGAACAGGTAAAACATACCTTGCAAAAGAAATTGCAGCTGACATTATAAGTAATGGATATTTTGATGATTTTGCAAAACTAAGTGATGAGCAAAAGAAGCAGGTTGAATTTGTTCAGTTTCATCCGAATTATGATTATTCCGACTTTGTAGAGGGGTTACGTCCAAAGGCAAATGATGACGGTTCGGTTGGATTTGAGCTTAGAGACGGCATA
>JBPOHM010000035.1:0-8848 GCA_052035585.1 Bacillota bacterium | reverse complement strand
CTTAATTAGAGGTCTGTCTTTTACTTTGTAAAAGCCATTTAATTTGGAATTTTTTATATCAGCACATACATTAATAAATTATAATAACATATATGAAACCTAATGTCAATAAAAATTATATAAATTAAGATTGGTATATTTTGGAAATGTAATACAAATATTTAATATCGAAACTTAATTATATAAAATTTAACAACATTATGCAAGCCACAAATCAGAGAACATTATTTTTATTTTTTATAGTTTATTTCTTGTAATTAATACGATATTATTTTAAACTTAACTTAAGATTATTATTTAAAATTATAAAAAATAAAGATAAAAACTAAATTTATTAATGGAGGAAATTTATGAAAAAATTTATATTTACTTTATTCGTTATTTTAAACATTACACTTACAACTCTTTCATTTAATTATAATAACTTAAATGATGGTATTGTTAGCCCATGTAGTGACGCACCTACACCTGATGTAAATGTAGGTTAATTATACATATTCTTGTATCTTACTCTCAAAAAATAATTTTAAGACTTCCTGGTTCATCATAATAGCCACAACACGGATCTTATATAGCTCTGCTATATAAGATTCCTTTTCTTTTTGTGTAAGTTCTCTACCAACAGTTATCTGCTTCATTTTATTCCATGCTAAGGAATATAAATTATTGGCAATAAACCATCCTCTATTGTATCTTAACAATAAAGATAAAGTTTCTTCGATAATTTTAATAGATTTTTCATAATTTGCATTATTTCCTAAAAAGTTTTCATATTTACACATTATAAGTTCATATGTAATGATGCTATTACTTATATCATAATTTGTTGACTTATAATAATTTTCTAAATTTTCATACCATTTATAAGAATTTTGTATATCTCCAATTTCTTCATACAAATTAGCAATATTAGTCATAATCATAAGCTCAGCTTTAGAAAAATGCTTTTTACCTTCTTTAAATATAGCCTTTTCTGGTACAGTTAGCTCTAATGCACTTTTAAATAATTCTAATGCTTCGCTTTTTGAAATTTTTCCTGTTTTATTTAAAATTATAGTTTCTGATTTTTTATAGTATTGCTTATTTATATTTAAAGTTAAATCTATTTTTTCTCCTAATTGCTTTAAAGCTTCATATGCTTCAGAATATCGATGTAAGATTAATAGTTTATCGATTTCAGCTCTTTTTTTATGTGCTTCATAATTTGAAGATAATATACAAGAGTTATGTAAATTACCTGATAAGTTCAACTTACTTAATAATTTTTTAGCTATTCTTGGATGTGTAGTTGAATTATTCTTTTCAATTCTTACCAAGGTATAAGGAGCACAAATACCCTCTGAAAGGTCTTTTTTTGTTATAGACAGCATTTCTCTACGTGTCTTTATAACATCTTCTGTTGAATAAATTTCCATAGTATGAGTAAATACATACCAATTAAGAAAATTTTTCTCTGAATTATATTTATAATAGATTTCCCTGAATGTTTTAATTTGTTCATTTGTATCTAGAAGATTTCTTTTAAGATCATTTTTCTTTGTAATATTCTTTGTATTATCATATCCAATAATTATACCTTCTAAAGCCTTTGCTTTATCTTCTAATACTTCAATTAGAAAATAATGCTTACCTCTTTTTTGGATATACTTAATAGCAGTATTGCAATTATTTAAAACCTTTTCATACTGCTTGTTTTCAAGATATTTTTTATTTGCTAGGCATACTGCCTTTGGATATAATTTTACCTTTACTAAATCATCGCATTTCCATTTATCTAAATATGATATTACCTGCTCATAAATTGTATGAGATGATATATTACCACAGTGTTCAGGCTTTAGACGAGCATACTCTAATATCAAAAATAATTCATCAGTACCTAATAAAAACATATTTAGATGCACCTTTAAAAAATTAGGCACTGTTTTTTTAATAGCTTGCTTTAATAACTCAGCAACCTTTGCATTATCCTGCTTTTCAAGTATCATTAGTCCGGCTTTTGCAATTAGTAAAAATCTTTTATCAAATCTATCCTTTATATAATCCGAATTTTTATATTGTCTAATTTCCTCTTTTGCTTCAAGTATCCGTCCATTTTCAAGAAGATTGAAAATATGCTTTTGCTCCATAAATTTCTTATATTCAGAATAGCATAAATAATCCTCATGTTCATACTCATCCATACCTAATCTTTGTAGAAGTATGCTTGTTATTGGTTTGTTTGGGTTTTTATCTCCTTTAGTACATTCCCATAAATAGCTTCTTTCACATATACCGGCACACAGCTTTTCTAAGCTAATGTCCTTATCAATTCTAATGTGATTTATCAATCTACCTAGGGCAATTTCATTTTCAAAGTTGCTATCTATATCATTTTCAAAATCATTATAATCTTTAGTATATTTTGTATCTTTATCTTTCATTATATAAATCCCCTCACATTAATAAAATGGTATTTTGAAAATATCATTTATCCCATGGTAAAGGTACAAATATCTCTTTAAATAATTTAATAGCATATCTGTCAGTCATTCCAGAGATATAATCTTTTACAATTTCATGCTTTTCAAATTTAAACTCTTCATACAAATCTAAATAGAATCTTGGTACCTTATCAAAATTATTCATATAATAATTGTACAGATTCTCAATTAAGAATTCAGCCTTATGCTCCTCTGATTTAGCTACTTTATTAAAGTAAATATTTTCAAATAAAAATTGCCTTAGCTCATATGTAGCTTCTAGCATATCATCACTCATTTTTATTACGTCCATATCTTTACTGTTAACAATAATATTATTAATCATTGTATTAATTCTTTCACCATGAGTAAAGCCAATAATTTCTAAATATTTTTTTGGAATTTGCTCTAAGCTTATTATATTAGCTCTAATAGCATCATCTATATCATGATTTATATATGCAATTTTATCTGAAATTTTAACCGCTTGTCCTTCTAGGGTTATTGGTCTTTTATCACCAGTATGCTTTAATATGCCATCTCTAACCTCTTTAGTTAGGTTTAAGCCATGCTTTTGATTATTTTTAGCTTCTAGAACCTCTACCACTCTTAAGCTTTGCTCATTGTGTCTAAATCCACCCTCAACTAGTCTATTTAGAGTTCTTTCTCCGCAATGTCCAAATGGAGTATGTCCTAAATCATGGCCAAGTGCTATTGCTTCTGTCAAATCTTCATTTAATCGTAATGCTCTTGCTATAGTTCTAGAAATTTGAGATACCTCTAATGTATGAGTAAGTCTTGTTCTATAATGATCACCTTCAGGAGATAAAAAAACCTGAGTTTTATGCATTAATCTTCTAAATGCTTTTGAGTGAATTATTCTATCTCTATCTCTTTGATATTCTGTTCTTATATTACATTTTTCTTCTTCTCTATCTCTACCAAGACTGAATCTGCTTTTTGCAGCCCCTGCTGATAAATTATTTATTTCAAACTCCTCATATACTTCTCTAAAACTCATAGTGACCTCCAGTCTATATAAGCATTATTAGATTTATATCTAACTACTTTATCTCAAAGCTTGGAATATCTAAGCTATCTTCTAGAATTATTGAAGCTATCTCCTCTACCGCTTTATTTGTAGTATCAATAATCCTACAGCCTATCTTCTCCATAACCTTATTCGAATATTCTATTTCTTCCATTATTCTTTCTATATTAGCATAGCTAGCTGTATCTCTTAATCCTAAAGCCTTAAGTCTTTCTTTTCTAATCTTTATTAATTGCTCAGAGTCAATTCTTAGTCCAATAATTTTTTCTTTTGGTATGCAAAATAACTCATCTGGTAATTGAACCTCAGGTACCAATGGAACATTTGCTACCTTAATATTCTTATGTGCTAAATACATGCTTAAAGGTGTTTTTGACGATCTAGAAACTCCAATAAGAACTATATCAGCAAGCATTATACCTCTTGTATCCTTACCATCATCATATCTTACTGCAAATTCAACAGCTTCTACTTTTTTAAAGTATTTATCATCCATTTTTCTAAGTAAGCCTGGTTCTCTTTTTGGAGTTAGTCCAAGCTTATTTACAATCTGAATAAGTATTGGTGTCATCAAATCTACAGCGATTACATTGTTTTCTTCTGCTTTTTTTACTAAATAATCTCTAATTTCCTCGATTATTATAGTAAAAACTATTATAGCATTTTCAAGCTTTGCTTTATCAATAATTTTATCAATTATTGTTATGTCACTGACATATGAAATAGTTTTTATTTCAAAATTTACAATATCAAATTGCTTGCTAACTGCCTGTGCCACTAGCTCAGCAGTTTCTCCAAGTGAATCTGATACTGCATATATGTTCATTGTTTCCATAAGTATAACATTCCTCTCTAAATCAACAGCCTAAATAAAATTTTATTTTCTAATCATGACAATACTATTTTACTAAATCAAGTAATACCTTTGTTATATTGGTTTTTGATACTCGTCCGGTTAATATCATTCTATTTTGCTCATCAAATTCCACTATAGGTACACAATCAATATCATGATCAATAATTTTCTCTGCAGCATCAATTACACTTTCATCCTCAGTACAATATACAAGCTTTGGTGCTCTTGTCATTACAACACCTATTGGCATTGTACTTAAATCACCACCACCCATAGTAACCTTTAACAAATCCTTTCTTGATACAATACCCTTTAGGACTTTGTTTTCAACAACAAACAGGGTTCCAACATTTTCTAAAAATATCATTGCAATAGAATCATATATGCTAGTTGATTCACTAACTACTACTGGCAAGGATTTTATATCTGATAATTTAATACTTGAAAGTCTGTCAATAATACCCTCATTTATACTTCCTTCGTAAATAAAATAACCAACCTTTGGCTTTGCACTAATAATTTTGCACATAGACAAAATAGCTAAATCAGGTCTTAAAGTTGCTCTAGTAAGACCTAACTTATCTGCTATAGCCTCTCCTGTTATAGGTTGGTTTTCTTTTATAATTTTAATTATTTGCTCTTGTCTAATTGATAGTTTAATAATAAAACCCCTTCCTTAATAGAGTATTGTTATAACATAATTCGTTAATAATCTAAATCAGAACTATTTAATTAAATATTTAGTGAATAGAAATAGCATACTATTTTTATTAAAAATAGGTGCTATTTCTATCAATCTAATAAAATAATACTTTATAAAGCTATCCTATTAGTAATGTACTCTACTAAATCATCAATCTTAACTCTTTCCTGTGCCATTGTATCTCTGTCTCTTACAGTAACAGAAGCATCCTCCAATGACTCAAAATCAAATGTAATACAGAACGGAGTACCGATCTCATCATGTCTTCTGTATCTCTTTCCTATAGCTCCAGCTTCATCATAATCTACATTAAAATGCTTTTGTAATTTTTGATATAGCTCTGTAGCAGGTTCACTTAGCTTTTTAACAAGTGGGAATACAGCTACCTTATATGGTGCTAATGCTGGATGTAGATGTAAAACTGTTCTAACATCGCCATCTTCTAATTCTTCTTCATCATATGCATCAAGCATAATTGCAAGCATCATTCTTTCAACACCAACAGATGGCTCTATACAATAAGGTACATATTTTGCATTTGTTATAGGGTCTTGATATTCCATCTTTTCTCCTGATTCCTTTGCATGTGCATTAAGGTCAAAGTCAGTTCTATCAGCTATACCCCATAGCTCTCCCCAACCAAATGGGAATAAATATTCTATATCTGATGTAGCATTACTATAATGTGATAATTCTTCTTTAGCATGATCTCTAAATCTTAAATTTTCTTTATTTACACCTAGACTTAATAAGAATTCCATACAGTAGTTTTTCCAATAATTAAACCATTCTAGGTCAGTTCCAGGCTCACAGAAAAATTCAAGCTCCATTTGTTCAAATTCTCTTGTTCTAAAAATAAAGTTACCAGGAGTAATTTCATTTCTAAATGATTTACCTATTTGTCCTATTCCAAATGGTATTTTCTTACGGCTAGATCTTTGTATATTCTTAAAGTTAACAAATATTCCTTGTGCTGTTTCTGGTCTTAAATAAATCTCATTTTGCGAGTCCTCAGTTACACCTTGGAAGGTCTTAAACATTAAGTTAAACTTTCTAATGTTAGTGTAATTTAATTTTCCACATTCAGGACATACAATCTTATTTGTGTTGATGAATTCTTCCATCTTTTCATTTGACCAACCATCAACAACTTGCTCTTCTCCCTTTTCTCTCATGTAATCTTCAATTAATTTATCTGCTCTAAATCTTGATTTACATTCCTTACAATCCATTAAAGGATCACTAAAGCCTCCAACATGTCCAGAAGCAACCCAAGTTTGTGGATTCATAAGTATTGCTGAGTCAAGACCTACATTGTATGGGCTTTCCTGAATAAACTTCTTCCACCAAGCTTTTTTTACGTTATTTTTTATTTCAACTCCAAGAGGTCCATAATCCCATGTATTTGCAAGTCCTCCGTATATCTCTGAGCCCGGAAAAATTATTCCTCTTGATTTAGATAATGCAACAAATTTCTCTAACTTATTTTTCTCATTTTTAGCCATGATTTCCTCCATAGTTTAACTTAATATTTCATAGATTATCTACTCTAATTTATCAAATAAACTCATATATGTCAAGATAGTAAACAATATTAAAAGATATTTTTACCATTTTAATGAATATATTTAAATATTTTATATAATAGATTATAAAGATGTAATAATTCTTTGCTCATATTATATAGCATTTGCAATAAAAATAACAGTGCATAAATTATATTTTATTCATGCACTGTTATTTGTTTAATTTTCAAATGATTTTTTTATATCGTCAAATTCTTCCTTTACTTTATTGACACCTTTATTTAGCTCATCATTTATACAAATTATTTCTCCATTATCCTTTTGTATTTCTATTGTGCATTCAGTTAAGAGAGCTGCTGTTAATCCAGCTAGTGATAAGAACGGTGCTACTATCATTCCAACTGCGCCTGCTGTTATTGGTAGGTTAAGTATTACTTCGCCCTTTCTCTTTATAGTTAGCTTAGTTACATTACCCTTATCAATAACCTTTTTAATTTCATTTACAATCTCTTCACCTTTTTTCTTCATCTTAAGGTTAGGATTTTTACTTTTCTCAATATAAATGATTGCCTCTACAATATCTCCATTACTATTTTCAAGTGCATCCTTTGCTTCCTCATAAGTACAATTTGTTCGTTTAACTACCTCATCAATTTTTTTCAATAATTCGTCCATTTTTGGTCTCCTTAATTTTTAAATTTTAATTAAACTATGACCTTATTATAATGTAGCAAAATTAAATACTCTTTATAATTAAATTAAAAGTATATTAAAATTTATATACTTTCTTTTAACATTTTTAAAGTAGTAAACTCTGATCTACCTATATGATAAAATAAATATCTTTTTATCAACGCTTTAACAGTTCCATTTATTTCAGAAATTATAGCACTATCATCAAGCCTTGATGTAATTATATTATTTAATATTACAATATTGTTATAGGAAATACCAGCTTCACTAACATTATTGGTAATGTTAGTATTTACACAACTACTATTACCTATACATTGGATGCCACCTTCCTTTATATTAAAATAATATAAAGATTTACTATTTATTTTATCTCCGCAAAAAATACATTCCTTTAGCTGAGGTCTATATCCAAGAATAGAAACTAGCTTTAGTTCATATATAGCTATTATATTTTCAATCTTATTCTCATCTTCTTCAATATTATTTAGTATTTGAAATAACCTTATAGTCATTTCAAATATCTTACTATCTATTTCATTTTCTTGTGCTACATAAGCAAGTAACTCTAAAATATAGCTTGTGTATAAAAAAGCAGTGATATTAGCTCTAATATTATAAAAGCTATCAATTAATTCACCACTATTTAATATATACATATCCTTACTTATATATAGCTGACATTTAGAATATGCCATAATTTGAGATATATTAATTAAAGGGCTTTTGCTTTTTTTACAGCCTCTTGATAAAATTTGAATTTTACCATTATTTTTAGATAGTGCATGAAGTATTTTATCATTATCCTTATATTTAACTTCTTTTAAAATTAAAACTTCATCCTCAATAATCATTTTACCTCCAAGCACTAGGACAATATAGCTCCTTTATTAATATTTTCTACTTTTTTATATTATATCCTAGCTCTTTAAGCATGTTGTTATTATCACGCCAGTTTGGTGATACCTTTACCCATAAATCTAAGAACACCTGAGTTCCTAAAAGATTTTCTATATCCTTTCTAGCACTCATTCCTATTCCTTTAATTTTTCTTCCATTCTCACCTATAATTATACTCTTATGAGATTTCTTCTCACATAATATAACAGCTCTTATATCAGTTAAGTTTTTATCCTTTCTTTCCTTCATCTTCTCAACTTCAACAGCTATACCATGTGGAACCTCATCCTGAAGATACATTAATGCTTTTTCTCTTATAATTTCAGCAACAATGAATTTTTCAGGTCTATCTGTTAAATAATCCTCTGGATAATACATTGGGCCTTCATTTAGGTATTCTTTAATCTTTTCAATTAAACCCTTTACTCCAACATCAGTTAAAGCAGAAATAAGAAGTATATCGTCAAATATATTGTATTCTGCAAATTGCTTGCTAACCTCTAGCACATTCTCCTTTGGATTTTTGTCAATTTTATTTAAGGCAAGAATTTTCTTAGCCTTTGCTCCCTTTATTTTATCTAATATATACTCGTCTCCTGGGCCAATTTTGCTACATTCATCTGTTATCATAATAATAACATCAACTGCATCTAAGGC
>JBPOHM010000266.1:0-1871 GCA_052035585.1 Bacillota bacterium | reverse complement strand
TAATGATATAAATAATGAAGTACTACTAGAGGTACTAGAAAAAGTAAGACTATATGACTTAATATCAAAGATGGAGTTAGGTGTTGATACTTTAATAGGTGAGAGAGGTACAAGCCTATCAGGTGGCGAAAGACAACGATTAGCCCTAGCTAGATTATGGTTTCAAAAAAATTATATTGTTATTTTAGATGAGGCAACTTCTGCTTTAGATAATATAACAGAAGATGAGGTTATGAACGAATTAATGAGCCATCTATCACAAAATACAGTTATAGCAATTGCACATAGATTAAGTTCAATAAAAGACTTTGACAGAATTATTGTATTTAATGATGGTCAAATAGTAGAACAAGGAACATTTGATGAGTTACTAAGTAAAGACACTTATTTTAAAGAGCTTTATGAAAAAAGCTTAAATTATAATATATAATAAATAATAAAAAATATGCGAACATCTGCAGAAACGTAGAAATTTCTTAACGATATTTCCAAAATGAGTGCTAGAATTTCCCGTTTCGAAGCCAGAGAGCATATTTTTTATTGTTTATTTAAATATGTTTTTTATAACGTTAAGCTCATTGCTTTTTTAACCATCTCTACAGTTTTATTACCTTCAATATTTGCTTTCTTGCTACCCTCTTCTATTATTTCTCTAACTAGGTCTCTATGAGCTTCATAATATGCTCTTTTTTCTCTAAATGGGTCCAATGTGTTATTTAATGCTTTACATAATTGTTTTTTACAAGCTACACAACCGATTGTTGCATTTCTACACATATCCCAAATATTTTCATATTCACTAGGATTAAATATTTGATGATATCTACCTACAACACATATTTCAGGATTACCCTTGTCTTTTAAAGTAACTCTTTGTGGATCTGTAACAGCTTTACGAACTTTCTCGTTTACAACATCCTCGCTATCAGATAAATAAATAGCATTATTTAAGCTTTTACCCATTTTAGCATTGCCATCCAAGCCCATTAATCTTGGAACATTACTTAACATTATATCAGGCTCATTTAAATTAATTCCATACAAATCATTCATTCTTCTTACAATCTTTCTAGCTACTTCAATATGTGGTTTTTGGTCTTCACCACCAGGTACTAAATTAGCATTACAAAATGTAATATCTGCCGCTTGACTTACTGGATATCCTAAAAATCCATAGCTCATATCATCATAACCATATTGACTAGCCTCTGTCTTTATAGTTGGATTATGTCTAAGTGAGTTCACTGTTACTACCATAGAATAAAAGACTGTCAATTCAGCAATTGACGAAATCTTAGACTGTAAAAACATAGTTATCTTATTAGGATCTAAGCCAACAGATAAATTATCCATAGCAACCTCATAGATACTTTCTTTAATAAGCTCAGGTTTCTCAAAATGAGTCGTAAGTGCCTGTATATCTGCTAATATTATAAAGGTATCATATTCATCCTGCAACTTAACCCTATTTTGCAAGCTACCTACATAATGTCCAAGATGCAATTTTCCTGTTGTTCTATCTCCTGTTAAAATTCTTTTCATAAAATTTCCTCCTTAAACCTATAACAATATTACTATGTGTAAAAATTATAATTTTAATATTAAATATAAATAAAAAAATCTCTATTCCAAAAGGAACAGAGATATAAACTCCATTAGCCACCTAAAGACCAAAAACACATACCATCATATGCGTTCCAAAATAACGGTTTGGAAGTCCGTCAACGCCTACTATTATTTCGGGTTACCCTCATAAGCCCATTCAGTAAAAGTCATAATACTGCATCTCAGCCTGCGCAGCTCTCTGTGATTATAATCATAATACCTACTATTCTTAATCAACGGTTTTCATATTTTTTATATTTTATTAC
>JBPOHM010000200.1:0-1553 GCA_052035585.1 Bacillota bacterium | reverse complement strand
GTGGTGCTAGGTCTGTGATTTCATGTTCAGTACAGTTAAAATTAACTTTAAACCACTTAACTTTCTATGTCCCCATTGCGGTCATGCCTTGGTACAAAAGAAGGACCGCAAGCATTTTAACATCCATAAGTGTGTTAATCCAAAGTGTTCATATTATCTTGACTCCATAAATAAACTTTCTCCCGATGAATTGACCGAGTATCAGCAAGATAAACATAAGTTTAAACTTCACTACATCTACCGCGAATTTACAATAGACTTCTTCAAGATAGATTTATCAACCATGCCTAAAGGTTCTATCAATTTTAATTTCAGAAACTTCTCATCACATATTATGGGGCTTTGCCTTACCTACAATGTGAATCTTGGGCTTTCTACCCGTGCTACTTCTAGGGCTCTTTGGGGAGATCCATGGTGTTAAAATATCTCATGTAACAGTCAGCAAATATGCTAAGACTGCAGCTGCATTAGTTCAACCTTTTGTCGATAATTATAATTACAAGCCTACTAACTATCTCTCCGCTGATGAAACCTACATAAAAGTTAAGGGTATCAGGTATTATGTGTGGTTTATCATGGATGCAATTAAAAAATCTATCTTAGGTTATCAGGTTTCAAATACTAGAGATGTTGGTCCTTGTATATGAGCCATGCGTATGGCTTTCGCCAAGTTTAAAGAATTTCCAGGTAAAGCATTAAAATTTGTAGCCGATGGATATACGGCTTACAATCTCGCTCATCAGCAATTTGTTTTAAATGATATGGATTTCAATTTGATACAGGTAATTGGACTTACTAATGATGATCCTATATCTACTGAATATCGCTGGTTAAAGCAAATTATTGAGCGCCTCAATAGAACTTTCAAGTTCTCTTATCAAGTAACAAATGGCTATGGAAGCTGTGAAGGTTCTAACACCCATATAGCATTGTTTGTAGCTTATTACAACTTCTTAAGACCTCATTCTTACTCTTACTGGCAACCTTTAAACACAATACCCGAGCTTGAAGTTATTCCAAATATGCCTGGTAAATGGCAAAAGCTAATTGAGTTATCACAGCAGTTAATACTGTCTAATCAAACAGCATAAGGTCTGGCGAAGCATTCTAACTTCTTCAACCTCTTGACTAATACTCAACATGCGGTTTAATGGCTGTCAATTGCTCCTTCTTCGTAGGGTGCGACCCCTTGACAGACATTAAATCCGCATTGTTATGCTCTTTTTGAGGTTGAAGAAGCGCAACGACTCTATTTCTGGGTACATTTTCACTTTTCAATGTTCTTTAACAACCAGATAATGTCAAATTGCGTTTTTCATAAGTCAGTTAACACTATCACGATACCTTGTTTAAATCGAACATTATAGCAAAATGATTAGCTCTCTTTAGAAAATATTATGGATTTAATTTTGTCCTTTGTAACAATTAAATCTTTTCTCTTTATAACTAAATACGTTAAGTAGAAGCCTAAGTATACTATTAAGGTTAATATCGAATCAAAATACCACCCTGATATTATGAAAGCGAAGGTTAATGTAAGCTCTAATAATATA
>JBPOHM010000251.1:0-1960 GCA_052035585.1 Bacillota bacterium | reverse complement strand
GCTCCAGACTGGTCACCTCTTATTGATCCATTAATATGAAGTTTCTCAGCAGGAGAGCTTGTCCCAACACCCAATCTACTATTAGTATTATCCCAATATAGATTAGTATTAGAGCTAAGGGTATTAGTTCCAGACCAAAAAGCTACTTGAGTAGCAGTGCCACTACCAGTTACATTATTAGAGCCACCAGCCCATGCACCTGCATCGCGATAAGCTAGGTTACCATTAGCGTCTCTTGTGAGTATTTGTGTATTTACGCTTGTAGAGCCAACACCTGCGAAACGCACGCTACCAGTAGTGTGTAACTGAGCAGAGGGAGAGGTGATGCCTATGCCTACATAACCATTTTGGTCAATTCTCATTCTTTCTGTGCCTGCAGCACTATTATTATGATACTTCCACACGAAACTAGATGCCCCACCACTACTTCTCAGAGCACCTGATGACCACCCATAATTTTCACTGGTGCTCGCATCATAGGTTATTCCGACAAAACCTGTGTTATCGACAGTATTACTTGTCCCCAGGTTTAAATGTGGAGAAGTAAATGCTGTGCTATAGTCAGACATATTTTGACAAACTTCTAATTTAGCACCAGGTGATGTAGTTCCTATGCCGACTTTAGTTCCATTATCATATATTTGGCTACATACCATTTGAGTACTACTACTCATTTTAGGGATGTAATTTGCTGTACCACAACTGCTTGTTACTCCTCCTGCTATAGTGATAGAACCAAAAGTACCATCACCTAATAATACCTGACTAGTGGAACCTGTTAAATTTGTAATAGCAAGATTGCCAGAGGCGTCAGTTTTAACAATTGCTCCGTTTGCTCCTGAAGGATAATTAGCAAATCTTACAGTACCAGTAGTGTGTAATTGTGCAGATGGAGAGGTGGTGCCTATGCCTACATTGCCATTTGATTGAATAGTCATTTTAACATTAACTGAACTAGGGTTACCAAATCCAATACCTAATTTATCTGCTCCAAAATCCCAAGCACTACTTGATGCGACTAAAAATACATCAGCTCCACTAGTACCTGTGTTTTTCAATCTTAATACACCATCATATGTTCCATTACCTTCAATTTGCAATTTTGCATTTGTGGGACTTGTGGTACCTACCCCCAGTCTACTATTCGTATTATCCCAATACAGATTAGCATTGGAGCTAAGGGTATTTGTACCAGTCCAGAAGGCTACACGAGTGGCTACTCCACTACCATCTAACCCTGTTGTTGCTAATCTAACCCAATTAGGTGAAGATGAGGTACCTGCATTATAATAATATCCAGGTGTATTATCAGTTTGATAAATTAATAAACTTGTTGCTGGTGATGATATGGCATTTCTCTGTGTTAATGTCAAACGGGGTATCAAGAGTCCTTTATTTGTAAATTGCATCTCTACACCTGCTGAAGGATCAGGATCGAAAGTGTTGGGGCCGATGCCAAGATTTTGAGCACAAAGTGATATTTGTAAAATTAAAAATACAAAAACTAAAAATTTGATTTTTTGTAACATTTATATTTATTTTTATAATTCTTTTTCATTTTCCATTTGTTTCATCTTTTCGAGTTCTGCTTGTTTAGCCTCTCTATCTGCTTTGTGAAAGAAATCTGGTAGAGTGCCAAATTGTATTTTATTACCATCCCACCACATAGCTTTAGCATTTCTCTCTTTTATATTTTCATTAAACATGAAATCTACTAAATTTTTATCAAAGTTAATATCAGTCAACTCTTCTGGTACTTTTTGTGATTCTACATTATCTATTCTTGTGCCCACAGCTATCCAGGTAAACTGAATATCTTGTGGAGTATCACATGCTACTATGAAGCCATCTTTTGATATAGATTTTATATATAGATCAGCAGACTTACCTATGGGAGTAATGGTAATTATTGGAGCAGACTCTCCTAATAATTTTTTAAAATTATTATCGTAACTAATAA
>JBPOHM010000269.1:0-1827 GCA_052035585.1 Bacillota bacterium | reverse complement strand
ATTGTCAAGGGCGTGCTTTAGCACGTTCATTTTACCCTTGACAATTGTCAAACGAGCATTTATACTTTTTAAAAGAGGAGGTTTGCTACTTCGCATTAATTTTATACATATTTTTCATTTCTACTTTACACTACCTTTATTTATGTACCTATCATAACATCATCAATCTAGTCAATTGTTGCTTCTTTATTAAAGTAATGTTAAGAATGTGTTAAGTCTCAACTTTGTTGAGCCATAAAAAAACCTTGCTACATTTATCAATTTAGCAAGGTTTTTTACTATTAGCTTTATTTATAATGAACATTAAAATTATTTATAAACTCATCTATTTTATCATCAATTATTTTATTTACATTTTCATCATTGCTGTCAAAGCTTTTTAAGGACAATTGATCACCGGATATTTCATGAGCAACACTATCAATAGTACTCCTTATAAACCATTCTATTTCAGACATGTAATCTGCATTTGAGTAATAACAGTCAACAATCTCCTTTGATTTTTCATCATCTAGAACAAGTACTTCATATGCATCACTTACAAGTTTTTTAATAATTTCACTACTCTTTCCAAGATCTTCGTAGGTGTTAAATTTCCAATTTTCATCAACTCTAAATTCTTTTCTTATTTCCTCTGTATTATATAATGGAAGTAATGATGGATAACGATATTTTATTTTATAATTGTCTAAGGTTTTAGCATAGTTTGATTCACTAATAATGTGATTAGCCAATTCATATATTCTATTATTTGTTATTTTTTTATACATATAAAAGAAAGGGCTACTTCCCCAATATTTATAATAAGCCACAAAAATTTTATTTTCAATATCATCACCTTTAAACATATAAGGATCTGTTATTGGTTGCAATAATGTTGTTTTTAATTTGAAAGGAAGTTGACTATTTTTATCATACATATATTCATAAATTTCATAATCGGAAGATCAATAAGCTAAGGATAAATCTCTGTCATAATAGGATGCTATATCATTACAAACTCCGATAATGGATTTTTTTAATGCTCCCTTAAAATTATCTATATTTTTAAAAATTTCATCTTCTGCATCTATAATAAGTAAACCATTTTCACTTAAATGACCCTCTATCATTTGGACATATTCCCTATAATCAAGTTCAAATCTAGCACCTAATTTTATAATATCTTGTTTAATTTTTAAATACTCAGCATATGTTATTATAGATTTGCCTGATGTATCTATGCCATAATAATCTAAAACTCTATTATCTATATGAAAACCTATAGGTCGTATTCTTAATGGAATACAAAATCTATTCTTATAAGCATTTAACAAGTTTTTATAGCTATCTAACTTAGAGTAATCAGCACTCCATTTAGCTAATGTATGTAAGAAATTAATATCTTCAATTATTATTATGTTACCAGATGCTGCTGCTATATTTCGTTTTAATATATAGTCTTCATGTGACATAGTTTCAGCATTATATTTAACTATCTCTAAAGGAATATCATTTTCTTCACTAAATTTCTTAGCACTATTTACAATATCTTTGACCTCTTTCATATAGTCAATATATGATTGATCATTTTTAAAATCATAATACCATAATTGTATTTTAGCATTTACATCATTTTTATTACAGGCTGACAAGGTAGTTAATAATGTAATAATAAAAATAACAGCAATAAATCTTTTTTTCATTTTAAAGTACCCCTCATAACTTTAAATTTTTTAATTTCAGCTACTATTTTTAGATATTAAATTTTTTCTTGATTATTCACTAGCTTTTCTTTTTTCCTTCATCCAACATTTTAAGCACATTGAAACATATCTATCATTTCCA
>JBPOHM010000223.1:0-1916 GCA_052035585.1 Bacillota bacterium | reverse complement strand
CTTTTGAACTGTGGTCAAATTTTGTGTTCTAACTGCCCATGTAAGCTCCCCCAAAAATAGTACGTTTTAAAAGTAGACAGAATTGTTAACTTTAAAAAACGTAAAAGATGAAAAAGAGCACATTCAGTCCTGCCCAGATTGCAGGCATTCTCAAAGAATTTGACAATGGCAAATCAGCGGAAGAGATTACCCGTGAACATGGGGTAAGCAAGGCTTCTTTGTACAAATGGCGTCAGCGTTATGGTGGCATGGAAGCTACCGAGCTTAAACGGATCAAAGAACTTGAAGAAGAAAATGCCCGGTTAAAAAAAATGTATGCCAATCTTGCCATGGAGCTTGATGTAGCTAAATACATAATTGAAAAAAAGCTCTAAAGCCTTGCGAGAAGAGAAGAATAGCCAGTGAATTGCTCAAAGAACGGCCTAAAGACATCAGCAAGGCGTGTCGCATATTAAGGCTGAGTAGAAGCAGCTGGTATTACCAATCCATAAAAGACGATTCATACCTCATGGGTCGACTTGATGGCCTTACCATTCAAAACCCACAGGAAGGGTTCTGGAAGTGCTATAATCGTATGCGTAACCAGGGAGATCTTGTTAATCATAAAAGACTGCATAGGGTGTATAAACTAATGAAGCTTCCGTTAAGGCGTAAAGTAAAAAAACGTTTGCCTGCAAGAGTGAAAGAGCCGTTGGCTGTGCCCGCTTCCTTCACACAAACATGGAGTATTGATTTTATGAGTGATGCATTAAGCAATGGCACAAAGTTCCGGTCGTTCAATGTAATAGATGATTATAACCGCGAAGTGTTATTTATCGAAACAGATTATTCTTTAAAAAGCAGTCGGGTAATATGGGTGTTAAAGCATTTAATTAATCGCTACGGCAAACCGCAGAAAATACGAATGGATAATGGACCAGAGTTTATAGCAAAGCTGGCAAAAACCTGGAGCAATGCAAATGAAATTGAATTTAAATACATACAACCTGGTAAGCCAACCCAGAATGCCTATATTGAGCGGTTTAATAAATCCTATAGAGGTGGGGTTTTAGATGCCTACCTGTTTGATAATATAGATGAAGTAAGAGAGGCCACACAGGTTTGGGTAGATGATTATAACAACTCAAGACCTCATGACTCCTTGGGTGGGTTACCGCCCCGGATATATCGTGAACAAAATCTCAAAGCTATTGGGCTCCGTTCCGCTTCGGCTACGCCTTCGCTACACTGCGCCCAATAGCTTTGATTATAACATGAAAATATTCTACTTTTAAACCGTACTAAAAATGGGGAGCCTACATAGCCAGCAAAGCCAGTGAGGTGTATACGATATCATTGTATTTATCAGAAAAATAATCATTTGGTGATTTAATGTATTTTTTATAGTTAACAGGAACGATTGAGTATTCCGACCACAATTTATTCACCAGGCTTACAAATTGACTTTGGCCTTCGACATCTGGGATATGCTTTACCTGCTTCAATTTATACCTGTAAAAGTATTTTCTTATATCATCTGCATCAGCGTATAATAATAAATGCTGAAGTGCTGTATCTGAAAAATAAGTCAATTTACCTCCCATAAATTCATCACATCCATACGAGGAAAACACACCTTGTGTAAACAATTTTGTAAGCACAGAAAATTGATTATAAATATCAAACACTATTGAATTAGTATTCAAAAAACGTTCTGTACGATAATAGTATTCCAATAATGACTTGGTATTCTCATTATAGCCGCTATTCTGAGAATAAAAGTTATCATTAATTTCATGCAGAATGCTATGAATATCTATGAGGGTATCTTCATAATATTTCTTTAAGTGAATCCATTCTAATAATGGTCCATTTTGTGTTACTTTACGACATTCCTTGTAAATTATTTCTAAATCCAGGTCTTTAAATTCGTCACT
>JBPOHM010000005.1:0-1827 GCA_052035585.1 Bacillota bacterium | reverse complement strand
TATATGGATCCGCATAAGTCCCACTCCCGGTTCCTAAAACCGTTGGATCTATAAATACACAATTAGATTCACTCCTAACATTAATAAATACAGTATCTATATCCTCTTGACTTCCTAATGTTGTTTTTATTACAAGTGTATCTATTTTTTGCGTTAAAGCTGATGGATTATTTAATTTAACCCACCCACCAGATAATTTATATTTATCAGATGGATTATATAATATACTATAATTAAATGCAAGTGTAGCTGTATCTTCAGTTGGATACCACAAATCAAATTTACCAACAATAAAATCTTCTTGATCTATTGCAGGTGCAGCCATATATTGATTATGACTTAAAATAGCTCCTTGCGTGTAAATTTCTTCTTGTGGTTCGGACTCTTCTTCAAGCGTACAAACACCTTCTATTGTATAATCTGCTCTGTATGTGTATAAATTTTGTATTTGTTCAGCGGATAAAGCACAGTCATATATTGAAACAAAATCTAATCTACCATATAAAGTTGAACTACCATTACTATGCGCACCGAAATATAATATTCTTGATTGATTATAACTAGGAAGTAAAACAGTATCACCAACAGATAATGTCCCGTCAATATAAAAATTAACATTTGCAGAAGTAACATCCCTCCATACTATTGCTACATTATACCAATTACCCTCTGTTGGTATTGAATTAGATGCTGAATATGCCGTATATTCACTAACTCCATCAGAAGCCTTCATAAATATTCTATTATTATTAGCATCATAGTATATTTCAAATCCTTTATATGCAACACCAGATACTTCTTTGTTTGTAACAATAAGACCGGTTCCGGATGTTCCGGATGCTTTCATCACATTAACTATAACAGTTCTGCCACCAGAATTAAAATCTACAGAATTTGTTGTATACGCTCTATTACCAGATACCGCATTAAATGTTGCCCCATAACTACCCTCCATTTTATATGTGGAAGTAAAATCAGCATTAACACTTATTAATGTATTATTTCCCTCAAAGTCTGTCCAATTATTTTCAAATCTCCATGCGTGTATCCTTCCCTGTGAAAATAGAACACTAGAAATGGTTAATAATCCAAATAAAATATTTATTAAACGTTTAATCATGGTATAACCGTTAAATCATTATTTTTAATAGTGTTATATAAATAGATTGTATTATAATTATTATAAAAAATATAACAACAGAAAAACCCAAAATTAAATCTTTAATATACAACCTATACATGTATCTATTAATACGTTCTAACTCATATTCTATCTGATAACTACTATATTGAGGATCTATATATCTTAATTCATCACCATTTGGGGTAGGCAAAGGCAAAGATTTTAGTTTTTTATTTTCTTTATAGAACTTAAAGAAAGGTTTTAGTTTATAATCCCATCCAGCAGCTGCAGAAACTCCAGTAGCTGTATCTAACACCCCGTAATTTAAATATAAAGGATTTCTAGTATTTTTACCCCATTTTAGTATATTAAGTGTACCATTATTGGATATACTAAATATTGAATCACTTCCATACATAATTTTAAAAGGAATACCACTAGTTCCTTTAAAAACTACACCCCTTGAATTAGTTCCCATATCAACAACAAGACCTGTATCAGAAGAGCTTGTATTAATATGTAAAACATTACCATTAAAACTATAATTAGAAACACTATTTATTTGGGTAGAATTATACCATTTTGCCAATGTATTTGAAGATGGAGTTCCATAATACCTTACATTTCCAGCATTTGTTGATACATAACTTCTAACAAAACTTTTATTTGATAATGTATCTGAGGAATTAAACCAGATACCGTCA
>JBPOHM010000101.1:0-1575 GCA_052035585.1 Bacillota bacterium | reverse complement strand
CTAATACTGGAATTCTTTACACAATTATTATGTGTTTAATTTAGTTATTTATACACTAAATTTTCCATAGTTTCAAAAAAATTTATATTGTGTAAGAGTTAGGTATCCTTTCTCCAAACATAATTGTAAGCTGTCCTAAAGTAGACGCCCAATTTTGGTTTGGAGAGGTCCATTTCTCCATAATTTTCATGGTAGATAAATATAGTGATTTTCTTAGTGACTCATCTGTTGGAAATACAGTTCTTACCTTAGTATATTTTCTTAACTGTCTATTAAATCCCTCAAGAGCATTTGTAGTATAAATAATTCTTCTAATTTCATGTGGATATTCAAAATACGTATTCAGATTACTCCAGTTATTGTACCATGAATCTATTACAACAGAATATTTTGAATACCATTTCTCCTTAAGAATATCTAAATTTTTAAGTGCTGTTTCTTCGTTAAATGCCCTATAAACACTTTTTAAATCTTTCATAAACTCTCTCTGATCTTTTGATGCTATATATTTAAGAGAGTTTCTAATTTGATGAACTATACAAGTTTGAATACTTACATCTGGATATACAGTTTTAATTGCTTCAGGTAGACCTTTTAAACCATCCATACATGCAATTAAAATATCATCTACGCCTCTATTTTTCAAATCATTACAAACTGATAGCCAAAATTTTGCGCCTTCTGATTCACCAATCCAAATACCTAATATATCTTTTTTTCCTTTCATATCTAAAGCCATACATATATATGCTGCCTTTGAAACTATTTTATTATCATCTCTTACTTTAAAATGCATAGCATCCATATATACGATTGGGTATATTTCATCAAGTTCTCTGCTTTGCCATTCGGCGGCAGCCTCTACAACCTTATCTGTTATCTTAGATATCATTGCAGGAGACACATCAATGCCATATAGTTCTTCCATTTCAGATTGGATATCTCTTACACTCATACCACAGGCATAAAGACCTATTATTTTTTTATCTAGTTCATTACATACAGTTTCATACTTTTTAACAACCTTCGGTTCAAATTGTGCTTTTCTATCTCTTGGTATATCTAGGCCAACTTCACCAAAACTACTTTCAATAGTCTTAGAACTATATCCATTCCTATAGTTTGGATTAGCTTCATTACTTCTTTCATGCCTTTCTCTTCCCAGATGTTCTTCCATTTCTGCTTCTAGCAATTGTTGGATAATATCTTTGAACAGCTTTTGCATTAATCCATTTTTACCAACTACATCTTCCATGGTTTTACATTTTCTTACTTCAGCTTGGTAGTCTAAATCTGGAATAATTATTTCTCTTTGATCTTTCATTTCTTTACCTCCAAAAGTTTAATATGAATATTATTCCAAACTTACCAATTTTACATTCAAAAAGACTGTAGGTAAGTTTGTATTTACACAAAACTACCTACAGTCCCTCTACTTCTAAAAAGAATAACTCTAGTTCAAGTAAAATACCTACAACTATTAATAAGAACAATACTAGCTCTAACAAAACTACAACTACTAATAAAAATAACATTAGTTCTAACAAAACCATAACTACAAATAGCGATACAAGC
>JBPOHM010000310.1:0-11314 GCA_052035585.1 Bacillota bacterium | reverse complement strand
TTGTCAGAGGTTTTAAATATATTATCATCTGAGAAAGCAAATATAATAACAATGAATCAAAATATACCTATAAATGAAAAAGCATCAGTAAACATTTCAATAGATGTATCTGAGATGCTAGTATCAGTGGATGACTTAATTTTAAAATTAAAAAGTAATTCAGAGGTTATTTCTGTAAAGCTTTTGTCGATTGAATAGGAGAGATATTATGCGATATGGTTTGGTATTGGAAGGTGGAGGTGCAAGAGGTTCTTATCACGTTGGTGTGTATAAGGCCTTATTAGATTTAGATATTTCAATAGCCGGAGTGGCTGGAACATCAATAGGTGCGTTAAATGGTGCTGCAATTGTGCAAAATGATTTAGATGGTCTAGAGAATCTTTGGAAAACTATAGCAGTAGATACCTTGTTTGGGATTAGTATTGAAGAGATTAATAAATCAAAGGGTAATAATTTAATCAGGCAAAATATAGCTTATATCTATAATTTGTATAAGGAAGTAGTAATTAATGATGGCTTAGATACATCTAAGATGAGAGAAATTATTGAAAGCTTTATAGATGAGCAAAAAATCCGTCAATCAAAGCTAGATTTTGGACTTGTAACTATTTCCCTTACTGATAATGAGAATTTAGAGCTTTTTAAAGAGGATATACCAGAAGGAAAGCTTGTAGATTATTTGCTTGCTAGTGCAAACTTGCCAGTCTTTAAAATGGAAAAGCTAGATGGAAAACACTTTTTAGATGGAGGCTTTCATGATAATTTACCAATAGAAATGATGGTAAGAAAAGGCTACAAGGATATCATAGCTGTAAGAGTTCATGCTAGGGGTAGAATTAAAAAGATTAATACAGAGGGTTTAAATATTATATATATTGAACCAGTTGAATCCTTAGGTGAAACACTGGAATTTGATAAGGAAAATGCCACTAAAAACATGAAGCTAGGGTATTATGATACCCTAAAGATATTTAACAGTTTAAAAGGTCATAAATATTATATTAAGCCATATAACAACAATTTCATGAGATATATGGCCGAAATTTTTGATAATAGTGAGCAAAGAATTATCAATATTTCTAAAATGTTAGGTTTCGAAGGGCTTCCAACAGATAGAATGCTTTTTGAAAAAGTATTTCCAAGATTAATAAAAATAATGGAAATGAAGGAAAATAGCGATTATCAGGATATTATTATAAGACTTGTCGAAAGTGTTGCTGAGAGATACCCAGAAATTGAAAGATTTAAAATATATGATGCAGATGAATTTATACAAATAGTAGTAAATCAATTTAGAAAATCACCGATAAGACCTGTAAAGAAGATACCTTCGTTTATGAGGCAAATAAAGCTATTATCATTAGCAGTAAAAAATGATTTATTACTAAGAATATTTAGAGAAATATTTTTTGAATAAGAGGTGCTAAATATGAAAAACAAAGATTATATAACGATACTGCAAAATATTTTGCACTTACTTAGCGAAGGTGTTCATGTGCTTGATAAAAATGGGAATAGTATTATTTACAATGAAGCAATGGCTGACTTGGAAAAAATGGATGCAAGAGATGTCCTTAATAAACCATTTGTGGAAGTTTTCAAGAACTTAGATGCTAAGGATAGTACACTATTACAGGCATTGTATAATAAAAAAAGCACAATTAATAAAAATCAGAGCTATTTAAATAAGGATGGAAAGAAAATAACAACCATTAATACAACAGTTCCTATTATTGAAAATGGAGAGGTAATAGCTGCAGTAGAGGTATCTAAAGATATAACAAATATTCAAGAAATGTCAGATAGAATATTGGAGTTAAGAAAGGAACTAAAGAAGCCTGAGGAAGTTAAGGAATTAAAGATTAAAAAATATAGATTTAGCAATCTAGTTGGGGAGAGCCCTAATTTCAAGGCTGTCCTTGATGTTGCAAGAAAGGCAGCAAATAGCTCAGCTTCAGTTTTTATTTATGGTGAAACAGGTACTGGTAAGGAACTAATAGCTCAAAGTATTCATTTTGATGGTACAAGGAAAAACAAGCCTTTCCTAGCACAAAACTGTGCAGCTTTACCAGAGACTCTTTTGGAGAGTATTCTTTTTGGTACAGCTAAGGGTGGCTTTACAGGAGCCGTAGATAGAGCAGGACTCTTTGAACAGGCTAATGGAGGAACCTTACTTCTAGACGAAATAAATTCAATGCCATATGAGCTACAAGGAAAGCTACTTAGAGTTTTGCAGGAGGATTATATTAGAAGAATAGGTGGCAGTAAGGATATACCTATTGATGTAAGAATTATTGCAACTGTTAATGAACCGGCTGAAGCCTTGATAAAGCAAGGAAAACTAAGAAAGGACTTATATTATAGATTAAAAATTATACCTATTGATGTTCCACCACTGAGGGAGCGAAGAGAGGATATATTAATACTTGCAGAGCAATTTATAGAAAAGCATAATAAAAGATATAATAAAAATGTGAGAATGCTATCAGAGAAGGCAAAGGAAAAATTATTAAATTATAATTATCCTGGTAATGTAAGAGAGCTAGAAAACATAATAATGGCTGCTATATCAATGATAGATGATGAAAGGGTACTAACAGATAGACATATTCTTATTGAAAATTTGAATAACAGTCAAAAATTAGATTATGAGTATGAAGAGCTTGGCATAGAGGGATATTTAGAAAATTTAGAAAAAGAAATAATTAGAAAAACACTAAATACATATCAAAATAATATAACAAAATCCGCTGAGCATTTGAAAATAAAGAGACAAACCTTGCAGCATAAAATAAAAAAATACAATTTAAATTCTATGTAAATTGATAATAAATTAATTTACTGCAAATATTTTTGCGTTTAATGCAAAAATGTTTGCAGTATTTTTATTTAACAATATAAAAATTTTAATAATTAATTTATTTTATATTGTGTTTTACATGAAAAATAGGGATAAGCATTTGTTGGCATAAAAATTGCTTATAATATAGATATATTTAATACTCAAAAATAATTTATTTTAAATTTATATGCTGTAAAAAGCAAGGAGGAAAAATCATGAAAAATGTAAAGGTTATTATTTGGGGACTTGGAGCAATGGGCTCTGGTATGGCAAGAATGTTATTAAAGAAAAAAGGTGTTGACATTGTAGGAGGAATCGACATCGGTGCAAAGCTTGGTAAAAGTCTTTATGAAGTAGTAGGTGTTGAAAGAGGAGATAGAGAAGAAGTTATAGTTGGAACAAAAGAAGAGGTTATAACTGAAAAAGCTGCTGATGTTGTACTATTATGTACTGATTCTTTCACAGCTAAGGCATTTGATAAAATAAAATTTATAGTTGAAAAGAAAATAAACGTTATAACAACAGCTGAAGAAATGGCTTATCCACAAGCACAATCACCTGAGCTTGCAAAGCAAATTGATGAATTAGCAAAAGCAAATGGTGTATCAGTATTGGGTACTGGAATTAACCCAGGCTTAATAATGGACTTATTAGTTGTTATAATGACTGGATGTATGGAAGAAGTTGATAGCATCTTATCAAGAAGAGTAAACAGCTTATCACCTTTTGGACCAGCAGTTATGGAAGAGCAAGGAATAGGCTTAGAGGTTGAGAAATTCAATGAATTAAAGGCAGCAGGTAAGATGGCTGGACACGTTGGATTCCCAGAATCAATAAACATGATAGCAGATGCTATAGGTTGGAAAGTTGATAAAATCGAACAAGAAATGGAACCAATCGTTACAGATGTTGATAGAAAATCTCCATATGGATTTGCAAAAGCTGGTTGTGTTGCCGGAGTTGCAATGAAGGGCTGGGGCTATGTAAACGGTGGACAAAAATTAATAGAAATGGATCATCCACAACAAATAGAACCAGAACAAGTTGGAATAAATACAGGAGACTATGTAATAATAAAAGGTAAACCAAGTATAAATATGGTTAACTCACCAGAGGTTGAAGGTGGAATTGGTACAATAGCAATGTGTGTTAATATGATACCACACATCATTAATGCAAGACCAGGTCTTCAAACAATGCTTACTCTTCCAGTGCCAAGAGCAATAATGGGAGATATGAGAGATCAGATTTGTGAAGAAGCTAAAATAGTAAAATAAAAATTTCTTATAACATATAAGAAACTTTATATATAAGAAAGGAAAGTGACTTAAATGGTTAAAAAGGGAGAATGGGTGTTGATACACAATATTGTATTAAGCCCAGAAGAGAGAGCTCCTCAAGTGCCAGATGACACAAAAAAAGTCCCATTAGAATTATGGGTTAAAGGATATTTACAAGAAGATGCTAATATAGGTGATGAGGTTACAGTTTTAACTAGAACTAAAAGACTTGCAAAAGGAAGGCTCTTAGAGGTTAACCCTTGTTACAAGCATGACTTTGGAAAATTCATTCCTGAGTTATTAAAAATTGGCGATCAAGTTAGAGACATACTGTTTGGGGGTGAAGATAATGAGTAAAGATATAAGCTATAATGCTGTCATGAGTAGAAAAGCTGAAATAATGAAAAAGGCTATAGGAATAGATTATTCATTATTTGAAAGTGGTTCTATTGCATTTGATTATGAAAGAATGATGCGTGAAACTGGATATTCACTTGAAGAAATGCAAGAAATTCAATACTCAGTTAATGTTGGAAATACCCCCATAATAGAGTTGAAAAATCTAACAGCACTTGCAAGAAAGCTTGCTCCAGCAGGTAAAGGTGCAAGAATCTTTATAAAGGATGAGGCTGCAAACCCATCAGGAAGCTTTAAGGTAAGACGTGCAGCTAATGCTGTATATCATGCAAAAAGATTAGGATACAAAGGAGTTATAGCAGCAACAAGTGGTAACTATGGTGCAGCAGTAGCTCAGCAAGCAGCAGTTCAAGGTTTAAAATGTATAATAGTTCAAGAATGCTATGATTCAAAAGGAATAGGACAACCAGAAATAATTGAAAAGGCTAGAAAATGCGAGGCTCTTGGAGCAGAGGTTGTTCAATTGTCAGTTGGTCCTGAGTTATTTTATACATTCTTAAGATTGTTAGAGGATACAGGATATTTCAATGCTTCTTTATATACACCATTTGGTATAGCAGGAGTTGAAACTCTTGGATATGAAATAGCATTGCAATTCAGAGAAAAATACGGAAAGGACCCTGATGCAGTAGTATGTACTAATGCTGGTGGTGGTAATTTAACTGGTACAGCTAGAGGATTAATAAAGGCTGGTTCATCAGCAAAGGTAATAGGGGCTAGTGTAAACCTAAAAGGATTGCACATGGCATCAGATGAGCAATTTAATAAAAAATCATTTACTACAGGACATACAGGCTTTGGTATGCCATTTACAACATGGCCAGATAGATCAGACGTTCCACGTTCTGCTGCAAGACCACTTAGATATTTAGATAGATATGTTACTGTTAATCAAGGTGAGGTATTCTATATAACAGAAGTATTAGCAAGCCTTGAGGGAGAAGAAAAAGGACCAGCTGGTAATACATCATTAGCAGCAGCTTTCTCAATTGCTCAAGAGATGGATCAAGATCAAATGATAGTTGTACAAGAAACTGAATATACAGGTGCTGGAAAGCATGTTCAGCCACAGTTATCATTTGCTAGAGAAAATGGAATAGAAATTTTCTTTGGAGATCCTCGTGAAGAGATTCCAGGTAAGAATATTATTCTTCCAAAGCATCCATCATTAATTAAGGCTGTTGATATTGACCTTAATAAGGTAAGAATATCTCATATAAAAAATGCTTTAGCAACTTACAATGTTAAGGCTAATGAGGTAAGTGAGTCAGATATTAAATTCTTAGCAAAAGAAACAAAAACTGATGAAAAATTTGTTAAAGATGTTTTGAGCACATTATAAAAATTAAGAAAAAATAGGGAGGAAATATGAAAAGAGCAGATGATTTTGAACAAAGAAGACAGCATTTGGCTAATTTGACAGATGAAGAGCTAGAAAAAAGATTTTGGGAATTAGCAGAAAAGGTTGTTGATCCACTTCTTGAATTAGGAAAGAAAAATACTACACCAGCAATTGAAAGAAGTATACTTTTAAGAATGGGCTTCTCAAGTGTTGAAGTAAAACCAATAGTTGAAGGTGTTATGAACAAAGGCTTGATGGGTAAAGGTGCTGGTAATGTAGTATGGAGATTATCAAAGAAACTTGGTGTTTCAGTTCGTGAAGCAGGACTTGCTTTAGCAGAAGGAAAGCACTGGGATTTAGTTGAGTCATTATTTTAAGGAGGGATACAATGCTTAAGCCAAATGAGAAAATAGATATTAAAGAGTTATTAAAAGATTTAGATAAATATGAGCCAAGACGCCGTGGATGGCATTGGAGAGAAGGAAGAAATGAAAATAGAGTAATTGGAGATTTCGAATATCATGAAACTTCAGAAGGACTCAAAAATTATGTTCCACTACCTGGTAGTAGAGGCTTTGGTTACATAGATCCACAACCAGATTGTGTTATAACAACAGAAATAGCTTCAGGAAGATTTGAAGATGATATTAGACGTATGAGAATGGCAGCATGGCATGGTGCTGACCACATAATGGTTATCAGAACAGCTGGACAATCACACATCGACTCACTTCTTGAAGGAACTAACCAAGGTATCGGTGGTATCATGGTTACAAGAAAACAAGTTAGAGCAAGTAGAAAAGCTCTTGATATGATAGAGGATGAAGTAGGACGTCCAATCAACTTCCACTCATATATTTCTGGAGTTGCTGGTCCTGACATCGCAGTTATGTTCGCTGAAGAAGGTGTAAATGGAGCTCATCAAGACCCTCAATATAACGTTCTTTACAGAAACGTAAACATGGTTAGAAGCTTCGTTGATGCATGTGAAGCTAAGAAGATAATGGCGTGGGCAGATATGCTTCAAATAGACGGAGCACACAATGCTAATGCTACAGCTATGAAGGCTTGGAAGGTTAGACCAGAGTTAATGGTACAACATGCTATTAACAGTATATTCTCTAAAAAAATTGGTATTAAACCATCTAATATAGCTTTATCAACAGTTCCACCATCAGCACCACCAGCACCTTGTATGAGACTTGACTTACCATATGCAGTTGCATTAAGAGACTTATTTAAGGAATATAAGATGAGAGCTCAGCAAAATACAAAGTATATGGAATCAGATATGAGAGAAGCTTCTGTTACTCATACAATGAACCTAATGATATCAAGACTTACAAGTGCTGATGTTCAATCTACAATAACTCCTGACGAAGGAAGAAACGTGCCATGGCACTATAACAATATAGCAGCTATTTCAACAGCTAAACAAGCTCTAAATGGTATGGATGGCTTAAGAGAAATGGTTAAGCTTGATAGAGAAGGAGTTCTTGGCAAGGATGTTAGAGAATTAAAAGAAAGAGCAGTATTATTCTTAGAAGAAATACTTGAAGTTGGTGGTTACTTCAATGCAGTACAACAAGGATTCTTTGTTGATAGTGGATACTATCCAGAAAGAAACGGTGATGGTATAGCTCGTGAGATAGAAGGTGGAATTGGATACGGTTATGTATTCGAAAGAGATGAAGATTACTTCGCACCTGTTTCAGTTCACTATGGATATAATAATGTTCCAAAAGAATTTGCTAAGGCTAGTGATGCTATAGGCGGAGATACTTTTGAAGACCGTTCAAAGATTGTTTATATAGATGAATTAGATGAAAATGATAATGTTAATGTAAGACTTGCAGAAACAGAAAAATACTATAATACAAATTTAGTTAAGCCAGAAGTTGAGTGGAGAGCAGACGGAGTTGTTGCTACAACTTTATTCTTACCACTTGATGAAAGAACAGCTGAATTTGCAGCTATTAAATGTGGAGAGAAAATGGGACTTGAAGATGTAACAGTTGTTCATAAGCAATGTATACATCCAAGTGAAGGTACACTTGTTGAAATCAAAGGAAAGGTTAAATTTGATATTGATGTTAACGAGCTTGTTATACCTGAAAAAATTCCAGTATTATCTGAAGATGAAATAAGAGCTGATATCCAAGCAAAACCAATGTTTGTTGTAGCAGCTACAGTTGGAGAAGATGAGCACTCAGTTGGACTTAAAGAAACTCTTGACATCAAACACGGTGGAATTGAGAAGTTCGGTATCAAGTATGCTTATCTTGGAACATCTTGCCCAGTTGAAAAGCTTGTAGATGCAGCTATTGAAACAAACGCAGATGCTATATTGGTAAGTACAATCATCACACATGATGATGTTCATATCAAGAACATGAGAAAGATTCATGAGCTTTGCGTAGAAAAAGGAATCAGAGATAGAATAATGATTATCTGTGGTGGTACTCAAGTAACTAACGAAATTGCTGTTGAAGCAGGAATGGATGCTGGTTTTGGAAGAGGATCACATGGTATAGATGCAGCTAGCTTCTTAGTAAAGAGAAGAAGAGAAATGCAAGCTAATAACTAAAGATTAAAGGGAGGAGCATTGCTCCTCTCAATTAATATGATTTTATTTTATAAAATCGAGTATCTTTGGAAAATAAGGGTATAGATAGTATAAATATAAATCTAATATCTTTATGGAGTTAATTATGGATAAAATAAATCAAACTAATAATAAAATAAATCACATAGATGTACTAGTAGCAGAGATTGGAAGTACTACGACAGTAGTAAATGCATTTAATGGAATAGGTACAGGTTCTCCAAGCTTCGTTGGACAAGGTCAAGCACCAACCTCGGTTTTAGAGGGTGATGTAAATATAGGACTTAATGGAGCTATAGAGGATTTAAAAAGAAATATAAATGTTGATAATTTAACTTGGAAAGACATGCTTGCAACAAGTAGTGCAGCTGGTGGCTTGAAAATGACTGTACATGGTTTAGTGTATGATATGACAGTTCGTGCAGCAAAGGAAGCAGCACTTGGAGCAGGTGGAATTATCAAAATGGTAACTTCCGGTAAGCTAAGAAGATTAGACCTCAAAAAAATTCAAGAAATAAATCCAAATATTATTCTTGTTGCTGGTGGAGTAGATTATGGTGAAAGAGAAACTGCTCTTTACAATATGGAAATGATTTTATCTATGGGACTTAAAACACCTATAATATATGCAGGTAATATCGAGAATCAGGATGAAATCAAGCTAATGTGTGAGGAAGCAGGAGTTCAGCTTTATGTTGTTGAAAATGTATATCCTAAAATTGATACACTAGTTGTTGAGCCAACAAGAAGAGTAATTCAGGATGCCTTTGAGGAGCATATAATACATGCTCCAGGTATGACAGCAGTTAGAGATTTAGTAAATGGACCAATTATTCCTACTCCTGGTGCTGTTATGGAGGCTGCTAAGATTTTAAAGGAGGATTTAGGAGACTTAGTTATATTTGATGTTGGAGGAGCAACAACTGACGTTCATTCTGTTACAATAGGCTCTGAAGAAATCAATAGAATACTGATAAGTCCTGAACCAGAGGCTAAGAGAACTGTTGAAGGTGACCTTGGAGTATTTGTAAATGCAAATCATGTCATTGAAAAAATTGGAGTTGACGAGTTAAAGAAGGAATTCCCTGATTTAGATGAAGTTGTAGCTAGCTACAAAGCTATTCCGAAAAATGATAGAGAAAGAAAGTTCGTTGAAAGACTAACAGAAGAAGCAGTATTAAGCTCATTAGAAAGACATGCAGGAACAATGAGAAATTTATATAGCACTGCTGGTAAAAAAACAGTAGCCGAGGGTAAAGATCTTACAGCTATCAAATATATAATCGGAACAGGTGGTGCATTGACAAGGCTTCCAAATAGAGAAAATATATTAAAAAAGGTAGCAGGATATTCTAAAGGCTTAGAGCTATATCCAACAGTAAATGCTAAGGTGCTTATAGATAATGATTATATATTTGCTTCATTAGGAGTATTATCAAAGAAATATCCTGAAGATGCCATAATTTTAATGAAAAAGAGCTTAAAAATATAAGTATAATCAATCATAAATTAAAATTTAAATGAAAGGACTGATTATTATCTATCCAAGACTTAAAATTGATTTAAATAAAATTAAAAATAATTTAGACAAGATTACAAGCATAGTAAATAATGCTGGATGCTCTATTATGATTGTTACTAAGGTTGTTTGTGCAGATAGTGAAATAGTAAAAGTAGTGGAGCGAAATGAAAACGTAGAATTTTATGCAGATTCTAGAATTGAAAACCTTGAGACAATAGCTACTAAGAAGAAAAAGGTGCTTTTAAGACTTCCTATGCTAAGTCAAGTTGAAAAGGTAGTTAAATATGCTGATGTAAGCTTAAACTCTGAAATTGAGACTATAAAGGCTTTAGATGAGGCAGCTAAGGCACAAGGCCTTACACATAAGATAATACTAATGATAGACCTTGGAGATTTAAGAGAAGGTATCTATTATACTAATGAAGAGCAAATTATAGATACTGTTAAGCAAATATTAGAGCTTAAAAACGTAGAATTATATGGTATTGGTGTTAATTTAACATGTTATGGAGCTATCATACCACAAAACGAAAATCTTTCAATTTTGACCGAATATGCTAGTAAAATTGAAGAGAAGTTTAATATCAAATTACAGGTTGTATCTGGAGGAAACTCAAGCTCTTTACATCTTATAGATAAAAATCAGCTTCCAAAGGGTATAAATAACCTAAGAATCGGTGAAGCCTTCTTCTTAGCAAATGAAACTGCTTATAGCAATAAAATTGAAGGAATGCATGATGATGCTTTGATTTTAGAAGCAGAAATAATTGAGTTAAAAGAAAAACCATCATTACCAGTTGGTGAATCTGGAGTAGATGCCTTTGGACAAAAGCCTGTATATGAGGACAGAGGAATCATAAAGAGAGCAATACTTGCAATAGGTAGACAAGATATCGATACTGGTAGCATTACACCTTTAGATGAAAAGGTAGAGATATTAGGTGCAAGCTCTGATCATATGATACTAGACGTAACAAACTCAGATAAGCAGTACAAGCTTGGAGACATAGTTTCATTTAAACTAGGCTATTCTGGAACATTAAAAGCATTTACAAGTAAGTATGTAAATAGAGAATACAAAATGAATTAACTTTTATTTATGTAAGTTAATTCATTCTTAGAAAAATGACACATAGTGTTATTTTCTGCTTTTAAATTCATCGTTTGATGGATTCTTTATATTTTAAAAATGACGGATTTCCGTCATTTTTTATTTTTTATATATTTAATACCCAAACCCTGCAAACTGATAGCCATAATTTTTAGTTAAAAATTCTAATATTTCTTTATTTTCTCCAACATAATT
>JBPOHM010000073.1:0-6850 GCA_052035585.1 Bacillota bacterium | reverse complement strand
ATAGCTTATTTAAGAAAAGAGAAAAATTATCTAAAGAAAGATTAATCTATAAAAAGACGGTTAATGAATTAATTAGAGATGGTTATGAAATATCTAAGGTTACAACACCAAATGAATATATAAACACAATCGGAGAGGAGGATGTTGAAAAATATAATTTTGAAAAAATAACAACAGATTATAATGCAGATAGGTATGGGAAGTCTTAATAAATACTTAATTTTGACAGTTAATATAGTGTTTAATAGGTAAAATTTGTTTACTTAAAAATTTTACTATGATATAATAAATATAGTTACACGAGGTGTAACTATATTTATTATTAAATGGCTTGCAAGTCTTTTAATAAAAGACTTTAGCAAGACTATGTTATAATATTTACAATGTTTTTTGAGAAAAGTTTTTAATATCTATATGATTTTATAGGTATTATATAATATTTGGAGGGGACAAATGTTAATAAAGACATTAAGTGATAATTTAAAAGAAAACGTATCGAAGGTTATGGTTGGCTGTGATGAAGCAGTTGAATTGATACTTATGACCATGCTAGTTTCTGGACATGTTTTGCTTGAGGATGTACCAGGTACTGGTAAGACAATGCTAGCAAAAACTATTGCTAAATCAATATCAGCAGAATTTAAAAGAATACAGTTTACACCAGACTTATTACCTTCAGATTTAATAGGAGTAAACTTCTATAATCAACAAAAGGGAGAGTTTGAATTTAAAAAAGGTCCATTATTCAGTCAAATAGTTCTAGCAGATGAGATAAATCGTGCTGCTCCTAGAACACAATCAAGTCTTCTTGAGGCCATGGCAGAGTCACAAATATCTGTTGATGGAGTTACATATGGCTTAACTCAGCCATTTATAGTATTAGCAACTCAAAACCCTGTAGAAAATGCAGGAACATTTCCACTACCAGAAGCACAGCTAGATAGATTTACAATAAAAATGGCTCTTGGCTATCCTAGCTTAAATGACGAGATAAATTTAATAAGAAATCATGGTGGAAGAAATCCAATAGATGATATAAATTCAATAATTAATTGTGAAGAAATATTAAAATATAGAGAAGAGATAAACAACATTACCCTTAATGATGTTGTACTTAAATATGTTCTTGAAATTATTAATAAGACTAGAAATAATGAGCAAATTCAACTTGGTGTAAGCCCTAGAGGAAGCTTGATATTCTATAAATGTCTAAAGGCTTATGCTGCTATTAAGGGAAGAACCTATGTACTGCCTGATGATGTGAAATATCTTAGTAAATATGTTTTATCACATAGAATTATTGCGAGTGGATTCTCTTATTCAAATGAAAATATACAAGAAAAACTAATTACTGAGATTGTAAATAGTGTAAGTGTACCAACTGAGGACTTTAACAGGGTAAAGGATGAGTACTAATGATTATTTTTATGCTAGTAATAGTCATTATATTGGCTATTCTTTTATCAAATATGTATTTTAAGAGATTTTGTGCATATAAGCTTAAAGCAAGAGTTTATTTTGAAGATAATAAAGTCATTGAGCAGGGTGAAGCAAAATTAAATATTGAAATTATTAATAGAAAATTTTTAATAATACCAATATTTAAAATAGATGTATTTATTGATAAAAATCTAGTATTAGAAGGTGGAATTGTTAATTATGAAGAGGATGTAGAAAATTGCTATACATATAATATGACAAGTACCTTATTGTCATACCAAAGATTAAAGAAGTCTATAATATTAAATCCTATCAAGAGAGGATATTACACTATATCTGCTAATATTACATTAATAGATTTATTTGGATTAACTAAGATGAAATTTACTGTAAATACAAAAGCAGAGCTGTTTGTAGCACCTAAGCCAAGAAAAATTGAAGATATAATTACTGATAGCACTTCATTACAAGGAAATGTTTTAGTAAAACGTTGGATAGCACCTGATCCGATATTTTATTCTGGAGTTAGACCATATGATGTACATGATAGCTTTAAGGATATCGATTGGAAGGCAACAGCTAAGCTAGGTGAGTTTTATGTGAAAAAATATGACTACACTTCAGATCCATCACTCATGATATTTATTGATGTCTATAGTGGAAATGAATATCAGCCATATGACGTTGATTATATTGAAAATGCTATAAGCTTTACTACTTCACTTGTAGATTATGCAAATAAAAATAAGCTACCAGTTGGCTTTGGAACAAATGCATATATGATGCATTATACAAAAAATATCACATTTCCAAGTGTTAGCAGAAACAACTTTATTCTTATAAATGACATGTTAACATGTATGGAATATAGAAGCTTAGATACATTTAAAATTTTAATGGATAAATACATAAGGAATTTTTCAGACAATAATGTAATTGTATTTATCAAATACGAAATGTCTGGTTATCTTTATAATACAGCAAAATTCCTATCAAATAAAAATTATAAGGTATATATTTTCTTATATAAGGAAAATGACATTAAAATAAATGATAGTAATGTAAAATTGATGTACTTAAAACGGGGTGATAAATAGTATGTTAAAAAAATTAAATATGTTATATTTAGATATTTTACAAGCTATTTGCTATTCCTTAGGAAGTGTATTGATATTTGTGCTATTAGCTAATGGTTTATTTAATATAAGCCCTAACTTTAGCATGATACTTCCATTAACCCTGCTTATTTATAGTTTAGTAATAATTTTAACAGAATATTTTGAGAAAAGCAGAAACATAGATTTAATAGAAAATAAAATATTTATAATATCAATCATTTTAATAGTAATTATATCAGGTATCCTGAGCTCATATGGTAAAAGTGCATTTACATATATTTTTACAATTGGATATTATGGTGCAATATTATTAGTTGCTATTAGTAATAATAGAAATCTTTCGCTAAGATCGCTTGAAGCTAAAATTTATCTAAGATTTTTAAAAACCTTTGCAATAACGATTTTAATATCCTCTATCTATTTGTTTGACAGTAAAGTATTAGCATATGGCAATAGAGTTATAGATTATATTGCGATATATTTCATTGCTTCAATACTTCATGTAATATGTCTTAACTATACTGAGCAATACGAAACATCAGGTACTGTTAATAAGGATAGAAATATATTTATTTTAAATTCAATAGTTGTGTTTTTATCTGGATGCTTTATGTTTTTTAGAAAGCAAATAATTTATATTATAGAAGTATTTAAAAATCATATTGAACCAGGTCTTGATAGATTAGCAAATTCGATTATATATAAAATAACTGCCTTTTTTGAGAATTTACTTAGAACAGATTTTGGTAACTTCGTGAAAGACAATATTGGTGGTGGTAATACAACAGTTGAAGAAGAGTTTGTTAATATTGAAGAGGGTGCTCTTGAAGCTGTTGAAGAAATAGTTGAACAGTCGAATTTAGATATTCTATATAAAATATTTTTAGCTATTATAGTTATTCTAATTGCATACTTTTTCTTTATAAAAGTAAGAAAATATATGTATAAGAAGCAAAACAAAGGAAGCTTTGAGGAAAGAGAGTTTATATTTAAAAAAGAAGATTTATTTAATGATATAAAAAATAAATTTTCAAATATGTTTAAGAAGAAGGAAAATTTATCAAAGGCAAGACTAGTTTATTTACAGACCGTCCATGAGTTAATTAATGACGGATATGAAATTACCAATACAACAACACCTAACGAATATATAAGCACAATACTTGAAGGAGATATTGAAAGATATAATTTTAAGAAAATAACTTCAGATTATAATGCAGATAGATACGGGAGGTCTTAATGAGGCGAAAAACCAGAAATTCGATTTTACTTGCCTTAATATTTTTTACAGTTAGCATTGGAATCGCATTTTTATCCCTATATTTAGGTGATATGGGAGGAAAAGGTGGAGTAATAGCAAGTTATTTTACTAAAGAGGATATGCTTAATGATTATGAGTATTTATGGAAAAAAATTGAAGAAAACTGGCCTTATTTTTATGCTGCAAAGGAATATAATATAGATTTAGATAAAATAAAAGATAAATATAAGAATAAAATATTAAGCAAGCCTTCAGATGTTAATTTTTACAACCTTATAAGTGATATGCTAGATGAACTAAGCTCATATAAAGAGCTTGGAAAAATTTATGCTTTAGATTTATATAGACAAGCTTATATGGAAGTAGAACCAAGATATAAGTTTAACTCAAGGCTTGTTGTATTATTAAATAAAAAAGATACTATTCAAAAATATAGATACATAAATACTTTACTGAAAATTAAGCCCATTGGCATGTATAGTGTGTATGAGCTTTATGGAACTAATAGTAAAAATGAAGCACAAATTAATTTTGATAAAAATATTCAGGTGGAAATAATCGAAGAAAATAAGATAGCAAAAATTAAAATAAACTCAATGTTTATAAATGAGTATAATTCTGTAGAAAAGAGTATATATGAGGAAGGCTTTAGAAGGATTTATAAAAATCTAAGCAATTATGAGCATATAATTTTTGATCTAACGGATTGTGTAGGAACGAACTCATATCTTTGGAAAAGATATATCGTAATGCCTAACATAGAAGATGCTATACAATATGACATTACCTGTATTTATAAAGCTACTAAAGATAATATAGATTATTATAAATCATATTTTAATATAGTTCAAAAACCTATATCAGAGATACAGGATAGTGTGAAATTAAGTTACATTAATAATTATGACTCGTATTTTAATCATACTGTGAAAATTATAAGTAATCTATCCTATCATAATGTAATTAATGCTAAAAAGTGGATAATTACAAGTAAAAATACAGGTCTTGAAGCTAATAATTTTGTGAATTTTGCAAAAGAAACTGAATTTGCAACAGTTATAGGTGCAAACTTGGGTAGATTGGATGTTCCTGTAAGCGTGGGAGCAATAAAACTACCAAAATCAGGGCTTGTTATAATCTATGATGGCTTATTGTATGTAGATAAGAACGGAAATCAATTGGATATTAAAGCAGATATTGAAGCTCCAGATGATGGCAATGCACTAGAGATTTGCTTAAACGAAATAAGAAGGCTGATGGCAAATGGAGAAGAAAGACCTTTAGAAAGTAAACCAGTATCTTCAAATGCTACTTTAGATATAAATGAATATAACAAAAGACTTAATGAGTTTAATAAATTTGTAGGAAAGGTTAATGGAATAAGGAAAGAGCTTGCTTTAGCTGAGCCATTAGATTATATAATAGACGAGAGATATACTCCAAGCTTTAAGGATGAGAAGAATGTGTTTAGTACAGAAGAAATAAATAGTATAATGAGTAAAGAAAACACAAAGTCTGTAACAAAGCTACAAGCTATTCAAGATGTTGAAACGCTTTTTAAATTATATAAATATTCATATGCTGGATATTATTATTTTGGTGGTGATGTTACCTACAATGCAGCTAAGGAAAAAATTATAAAAGATATAGAGCAATATGACAAGGAAGTAATAAGTGGTGAAGAATTAATTGAGCTAATAGTTCCACATCTTAGATTTGTACAGGATGGTCATAATAGTATTAGAGTCATTGAAAATGGTGTAATTAAAAAATCTGACATAGAATTCTGTGAAAATTATTATTTATTTATCTCTAATGAATATGATATTAGCTATAAAAATAATAAGTATTACTTAAAATTAGATGATAAAGAAATTTTGATAGAGAGCTTTTCAGGAGATAATAATTTAGATAGTTATATAAAACCTACTATAGATGATGAGGGTAAACTAAGCTATGGTTTGTTTGCATTATTTACAAGCTTTAAAAATGCAGAAAAGTGCAATACAATAATTGGAGTAGATAATGATAAAAAGGTAAGCTATGAATTAAACTGGAAGCTAGCTAATAATGCATCAAGGGATTATATGAATATATATGAGAGAAAAGAGATAGATGGAATTCCTACATATTTTATACATAGAATGAGGGGTTTAAACTATGAAAATCCAATATTAGAAAAATTCCCTCTTAGTGCAATTGGAGCAAGGGATGAAAAGGTATTTATAATTGATTTAAGAGGTAATAATGGCGGATATTCATATTATGCAAATGAGTGGTACTTTAATTATACAGGTAAGATAGCTAAGTCTCCTAGATATTCATTTACTAAATTTTCTATGTTAGATGCATATATGTATACTAATAAATATAATGTTGATTTCCCTAATTTTACTGATAAATACTATGACTCATTGGAGTGGGTTAAGGAATCAAACAAAAGTAGAATATGGGCTGATAATGACAATATTATTATTGTACTTATTGATAATAATGTGGCATCAGCTGGAGAAATCATGATAGAGCATTTAAGTACTATAGATAATGTAATATTTGTCGGTAGCAATACTTATGGAGCAAGGTTAACTAGTGGTATTTCATCAAAATATCTACCTAACTCAAAACTTGAAGTATATTATGGTTTTGCTATGCATTTTTTTGATAATCCAGAAGGTATAGAGGGTAAAGGATATATGCCAGATATATGGGTAAACCCAGAAGAAGCCTTAGATAAAGCTATAAAATTTTGTAAGTATTATAACTTAAATAAGGATAATTAATAGTCATGAAGTGTTTAGTGGTTTATAAAAGCTGTATATTTTAAATTTTAATGCTTAATTAATTAGTCATATTTCAAAATATCTATACATATAAATTAATTGTATATTATTATAGGGGGGATTATTATAACTGGTATAGATATATATGAGGATATTGCGAAAAGGACAAAAGGCGAGATATATTTAGGAGTTGTCGGACCTGTAAGAACTGGAAAATCTACATTTATAAGAAAGTTTTCCGAGCTAATGAT
>JBPOHM010000364.1:0-4412 GCA_052035585.1 Bacillota bacterium | reverse complement strand
TTGCCTTTTAATTCTCTTAGGCTCCTTCATTAATCTATAAAACCACTCTAATCCAAGCTTTATGTAAATATCAGGTGCTCTCTTAACCTCACCTGCTAATCCATCAAGAGTACCACCATTGCCTACTATAATTTTAGTGTTAAGCATATTCTTATTATATTCAATCCATTGCTCTTGCTTTTTAGCACCAAAGCCTACAAATAGCATATCAGGCGCTTTTTCATTTATATCAGCTATAAGCTTTCTCTCTTCCTCATGTCCCTGCATACCAAGATGAGTACCTTTAAAATAACCATCCTTTGTACCTACAATTTTAACATTTGGATACTCTTTTAAAATATTCTTAGCTGCTTTTTCGGCAATGCCTGGTTTTCCACCAACAAAGTAAATCTTTAAACCCTTTTCATTAGCAAGCTTAATAAGATTAACAGTTAAATCATATCCTGCTACCTTTTCCTTTAATGGATTCTTTTTCATTTTAGAAGCATATATAAGTCCTATTCCATCAGGGATATTTAAATCAGATTTATTCAATAGTCTATTAAACTCATCATCCTTCTTTGCCATCATAACAAATTCAGTATTAGGTGTATAAATGATAAATTGCTCATTATTTTCAATTTTATTTTGGCAAAGGTTAATAGCCTCAGTCATAGTGACATTATCTATTCTAGTTCCCATTATATCTAATTTCTTCATAATACGACCATGCACTTATCTTAACTAAACAGTACATATCCTTTCTATAATATAATATTGAAAAACTAAGTCTCATTGTTTATAAATTGTCAATTATATCAATATTAACTTGAATACTTTCTCTAAGCTTACTTACATTTCTTATAAGCTTTTCCTTCTCTATATCCTTATTATTTAGCTTATTTATTATTTCATCATACAGCTTTTCACTATCTATTTTTTCTGAATGATCAATATTTGCAAATATTTTTAAATCTAAACATTGTAAAAACTGTTCTATTTTTGGATCGTATGACAAAGCAATAAATGGAACATTTGCTGAAGCTGAAAGTATTAGAGCATGAAGCCTAATACCAACTAATAAATCTACGCTTTTTATAATTTCCATTGTTTCCTGTGTAGACAACCTGTTCTTTATAAATATTGCTTTATTACCTAGTTTTTCTTCCAATTCATCTAGTAATGGTAAATCCATGTTATAATAAAAGCAAATAAAGACACATTCTATGTCATTATTATGTAGCTTTTCTACAACCTTGCAAATTTCATCTGTCAGCTCTACATTTTTCCAATTTCTTAAAGTAAAGCACACTCTAGTTTTTTGCTTTTCAAGCTTAGCTTCATTATTAAAGTCAAGACCAATTACAGGGTCAGCTGAAAATTTAACCTTAGAATCCTCTATATTCATTAATTTTAAAATGTCCATAGACATTTTATCTCTAACAGTTATAATATCAGCCTTTTTTAAAATTTTGCTTGCATATTTAAAGTTTGACTTATGTATAATAGGTCCTATACCTTGACTTAAAAGAACAATTTTTTTATGCATAACTTTTGCAGCTAATATTAAAAACAAATAATAATATATACTTCTTTTACTAGTTACATCTTGAAGCAAGCTACCACCACCAAATACTAAGGCATCTGATTTGGACATATGCTTAATAATAGATCTTATACTATATCTATTTATAGATTTTACATCATATTTCTCGCTTGTTTCTTCAGGATTTCCAGATAAAACAACAATATCATTTATGTTCTTGCTATCCTTAAAATGCTTTAAAAACATTTGAAGTATTGCTTCATCCCCTAAATTACCAAATCCATAATAGCCTGCTAATAGAATATTTTTCACTTTAATCGCACCTGCACTTTAGTAATTATTTTGTAAATCTCATTTATTATAATTATTGCTATACATCCTAAAATTGCACCAAAGCACATAGAAATCAATGTTCTGTAAATTGATAAATATAAAGGTGTTCTAATATGACAAAATGTATTTATAATAGAAGTTGTACCTATAACACTCATCAACATGAAGGCTTCAGTAACAAATGGTATTTTTTTATTTGCAACGAAAATTGCTAATAGCATAGCAGGAAATGCAAAAAGAAACTCTTTACTTCTTGGTCTTGCTATTAATACATTTTCTAGGAAATTTCTTATTATAATCTCAATATTAGATGGTTGTACATTTGTTTCATGTCCAGTTCTAGCTATATAAATGTATCCTATGGCTCCTAATATTCCTGCAAGTAAAACATAATAAACCTTAATATCTGCATTTAAAATATTTTTGATAGGCTTAATCATTGTCTTAATACTATTATCCTCATTATTGTTATTAATAAATTGTAGCACTAATATTATAATATATATAACAAATGGGAATAATTGAGCTACTTTTACTCCTCTAAAAATTTCTAGCTCAACCATATATCTTACATTGCTTAATATTGCAATAATAAAAGTAGCACCGGCTAAAGATATAAGGCATGTAATAACAAACACAGTCAATGAGAAAATAATCATCTTTGACCTCGACAATTCTTTTTTATTAGACCTTATTCTTTTAATCATTGTCATAAAGTAATAAATAGCTATACCTGAAAAAGCAATAGCAGCAAGTAGAGCAAATACCTTTTCTGACAAGCCTTTTGTTACAAATGGGGCAAAAAATGCTCCAAATGATAGAATATACAATGCTATACCAATAATATTATGTATTTTTAATACATTATTAAATAAATAAACACTAGCTAATGCAACACCAACACATAATATACCTAATCTAAAATTTCCTATACTAAACTCATTAATAGAGCTTGCTTTTCCAAATTTTATATTATGAGCATCTAGTCTTTTAGCTAAATTATTAAATGTCTTTTCATATTCAGCTTCATTAGTTAAATATTTATATGTTCCTTCATAAAAAGGCTTAAACATTACAAATCTTATATTTCTCTCAGTAACAGCACGATATATTGAATTTTCAATTTCTTCTGCTCCCTCATAACCGTACACCTTATATCTTTGTCTTAACCAATCCCAAAGAGTAAAGCCTCTAACAGTGCTATAGTTAAGATTTTCAACTAGGCCATTTATACCACCCTGCTCAAGATTTTCTCTTTGATTATTCGCTTCTATCAATACAGGCATCGCATTATTTTTTCTTAAATATTCTACTAAGTAAGCAGTATGAGTAGGATATCCTATGACATCTTTACCTACAGTAATATATAATCTAGGAACTAGTCCATATTTTTGATTTTCAAAATCATATGCAGCTACTAGCTTTTCTGGATATCTAGTATAATTAAAAGGTCGTAAAATTACATCTAATCCACATTCTTTTGCTAATTCAATTTTTTCCTTTGAATATCCAACACCAATATTAAATAGTCTTGAATCCTCAACTCTTCTTGTCTCAGATATTGCCTTACCAAATATATCAAATATTTTATTATCCATTGTATAGTATATATCATCTACAATACCAGATAATACAATATAATAATCACCTTCACTAATATAAGTACTATAGAATTCCTCAGGATATCTTAATGATAGGCCTTCCATTAAATAATCAAACATATCCTTTTCTGATACTTTTATAATAGAATCATTAACAGATATAGAGTTATTCTTAATATTCTCTAAAAGAGCATCTGGAAACTCCCTATCTGTGTAAATTGATTTTGGTAATTCACTAACTATATATTTTTTAATATCATAACCACTCTTAATAAGGGTATTGATTGTTTCCTCTTGTATAGAAACAGATACAGCACCAAGGCTCTTAAATTTTTTCAACCAATATTCTAAATCCTTATCAGTACTTTCAGAAAATCTAAGCATCTCTTCATAATCCAAAGAAATTTCTACACTCTTGTATTTACTTTCATGATTAATTCTCTGATACCCTGTGTATAAACCAACTACTAAACATAAGGTAATAATTACTATTGCTAACTTGTTAAAATTAGAATAATTTAATAATTTTTTCATTTTATTCTCCATATATCTTAATTTATTTAAAATCAAACATTATATCACTGCTGAGTGTGTTAGATCCATATAACATCAAGATTAAATCAAATTCATTATTATTGATAAACTCTTTTACAGATTGATTGTTAACTGCTCTAAAATCAACAATACTTAACTCATTACATGTTAATGATAAAAATGCAGCAGCTGGCAATGCGAAGGAATCCTTAATAATCAACACCTTGAAATCACTCGTTGCATTTTCATTAATTATTGTTGTAAAATCATCATCCTTACCGAAATATGTTGCATATCTATTTGTATTTATTGTAGCTTTTGGATCACTCAATTTCTTATCTATTATAACATCCTCAAAGCTTCCTTCGGCAACAAATGTTTTATTAAATCCACTGTAAAGCTTTAATTTAGTATCAAAG
>JBPOHM010000217.1:0-1944 GCA_052035585.1 Bacillota bacterium | reverse complement strand
ATCCAAAACTAAAAAAAGAATAATCATATCTACTTTTGCCTCAAATATATATAGGGTTCAACAAATTATAAAAATTGCAGAAAAGTATAATAGAAAGGTCGCAATATCAGGAATGAGTATGGAGAATATGTTAAATATTTCTTCAGAACTTGGATATACAAAATTTAATCAAAAGACGTTAATATCTCTTGATGCATTAGAAGATTTTAAAGATGAAAATTTGATTATAATTACAACGGGAAGTCAAGGGGAAGAAAAAAGTGCTTTATATAGAATAGCACAAGGAAATCATAAACAAATAACTATTTCAAATAATGATTTAGTAATTTTATCTTCATCCCCTATACCTGGTAACGAAAAGTCAATTAATGGTATGATTGAGCTCTTATTAAAGAAAGATGTAGAAATTGTTTACAATAAAAATGCAGATATACATAGTTCAGGTCATGCTTGTAAAGATGAATTGGCAACAATTATAAATTTATGTAAACCTAAATATTTTATGCCTGTTCACGGTGAGTATTCTCATTTAATAGCACATAAACAAATTGCTATGGAAAATGGAATTAAAGAAAAAAATATCATTATTTCTTCTATAGGAACACCACTATTAATAGAAGAGGATTCTTATTCTTTATTAGACAAGGTTCCTTCAGGTAAAGTTCTTGTAAATAATTTAGGTGCTGGATATATTGGTTTAGAAACTCTAAAAGAAAGAGATTCCCTTGCCAAAAAGGGACTTATTGCTATAAATGTATTATTAAATAAAAACAATAAAGCATGGGGAGATAATATAGTTATTGAAAATATAGGTTTCTTATCAAACGATTATTTTGAAATAAAAAAAGACTCCATTAAATTAATGGTAGATATTGCTCTTAATAGATTAAGAAAACTTGATGAAGAGAGTATTGTCACTGGATTAAAAAAAGATTTTTCAACTTATTGTTACAATGAATTTAGGGATGTTCCTAATATTTATTGTAGAGTCTATAAATTATAGGAGGAATTTTATGCATTTAGGTTACTTAATAGAAAAAGCGAATTCTTTAGAAAGTTCGGATATTCATCTGACAGCTGGTGAACATCCTATTATAAGAAGAAATGGAAAATTAGAAAGAATATACAGTGAACCAGTATTAACAGAAAGCGATATAGATTCTTGTATTAAACAGATATTAGATTCTTACAAGTATTGTGGAGAATATGGTGGTGAAGATATTGACGCTGGTTACAAAACAGAATTTGGACTAAGATGTAGGACCAATATTTTTACAAAACAAGGTAAAAAATCTATAGTTATGAGAATTCTTAAATCTGTTCCTTATACTTTTGAAGAATTGAATATGCCAGAAGTATTTAAAAGGATTGCTGAAAATAAAAAGGGAATGATACTTGTTACAGGTCCAACTGGTTCAGGTAAATCAACAACATTATCTTCTATAATTAATTATATAAATCAAAATTTTGAACATCATATAATTACTTTTGAAGACCCAACAGAATTTATATATACAAATGATAAATCTATAGTTAGTCAAAGAGAAATAGGTAAAGATGTTCCTACTTTTACAGCTGGTTTAAAATCTGCACTTCGTGAGGACCCAGATGTTATACTTGTTGGAGAAATGAGGGATATAGAAACAATTAGCATGGCTTTAACAGCAGCCGAGACAGGACATTTATTATTATCAACTTTACATACAAATAGTGCTGCTAAAACAATTGATAGAATAATAGACATATTTCCTGCTTCACAACAACAACAAGTAAGAACTCAGTTAGCTGGAACTTTAAAAGCTATAATTTCACAAGTGTTAATACCAAGAGCAGATGGAAATGGAAGAGTTTGTGCTTATGAAATATTACTTGTTACAGACGCTATAGCAAGTTGTATAAAGCAAAACAAACTTGGACAAATTGAATCTTTAATGCAAACTTGTA
>JBPOHM010000025.1:0-2004 GCA_052035585.1 Bacillota bacterium | reverse complement strand
ATGAAAATTTTATAAAAAATAAAACTTTAAAAATGGTAAATTTTGGTGTATAATTATATGTAAATTAATTAACAAATTACAAAAACTCTATAGTAATTATAAGTGAGGTGTAATATGAAGTGTAAATATATATTTATATTTGTTATTATAGCTTTGATATTAACATCGTGTTTTAAAGTACCTACAACAGGGGGACCTGGTACTGGTGAAGGCTTTAGCTTTGAAACGATAGAAGAATTTAAAGAGAATTTTGCAGAATTTATGGCTTTCCCATCATATATTCCTTATGAGTTTAATAAGGATTCAATATTTCTATTATATAATGCTACATATAATAAAAAAGGATTTGAAGAGAGGTCTAGATTAGTTAAAAATATTAAAAAAATATATAAAAGAGTGGATATTTTTGGGAGTGTTAATATTCAATATCTAAAGCTTTTTAATGATAAAGATTACAATGATGAGGATTATTATAGATTAGTAGAAGTTGACTTTTCTTATTTTCCGCACAGTACTATTGAGGATTTTATAGCTTTATACGAGCTTAAACCCTTTGAAATTGAAAATTATATAATATATAATGGAGAATATTTTGAATCAGAGCTTTTTTATCCAGAGAAGGACTATCTTAATGGATGGAATCATATTCATTCATTTTATTGTACTGAATTTGATGATAAGGTTTATATGTATACCTTGCAATATACTGTAAAAGAAGGAATAAGTAAAGAAGCAATCCTTGAATTAAGAGATAAACTAAAAGCAGAAGCTCTACCAGAGGTAATAAAATCATATGAATCATTAAAATATGAAAATAAAAAGTAAAAAGTAAAATTATCCCAAGTCTTATAGACTTGGGATTTAAAATTATATACATATTTATTTTAATGTTATGCCTTACTTGCTTGCTTTGTATTTACAATCATCATGATATATCTAATTAAAACATATAATACCATTGCAACAGCTATAACTGTTTGAACTATCACTATATATTTTAAGAATCTAATACCATTTCCTGATTTTGTTAAAAAGGCATCTGTCATTTTCATAGCTATTGCACTTATTACCATTGGGAAAGTAAATGCTGAATAGCTAGGATAGAATTTTAATTTTAATAGTCTTGGTAATTGAGTTAATGCAAATATATAGAATACAATTGAAAGAATAGCAAGGAAATACACTATTATCATGCTTTTGCTTTCAAAGCTTGATAAATAACCAGCTAAACATAAGCTTGCAGGAGCTGCAAATATAATTATTAATGGTTGTGCTGGCTCTGGAATTTCCTTTACTTTTATAACTCTATATGTTATTACAACTAAAAGAATTAGATATAGTATAAATCCAATCCAGAATAATGCTTGTCCTAATGTAGTCATGTTAAAAGCAGCTGCTGTAACACTTGCTACTACAAAACCTACAAATACAATAAATGTACTAGGAAATATCTTTTTAATATCAAATTTAACTACAAATCTAATAGTATATAGTGCCAATAGAGCGAAGTGTAATACAAGTCCTATAAACCATAATGCTAAGCCAACAGCTGCTGCATATGGCTTTATATATGCAGATAATAGAATTATAGCCATTGAAAATGTTGGAGCTACACTCGCCACTACTGGACTTTTTAAATCCTCTGCAAGCTGTTTTGGATACATTATAAATTTTACTATAAGTAATATACCAATTATTGCTGATATTGCACCAAATACGAGTCTAAGCTCTGGTGAATATGATTGAATTAAATTTCCTGTAGCAGCAAGAGCTAGCATTACTCCTGCTATTGGTAAAGGAATTCTTTTTATCATTTTTATCCTCCATTAAATATCAGTATTTCTGATACCTTTTTCGCGACAGACAATTTCTGCTACTTTACGAGCTACTTCGCCTGTGAATCTAATACATTGCTCCTTGTGTTCACCAGATGCCATATCCATACCTTTAGTTAATATTCTACAGCATAATGCACCATTTTTTTCTTTAAACCAATCATGTAGT
>JBPOHM010000070.1:0-3368 GCA_052035585.1 Bacillota bacterium | reverse complement strand
AAGTGTTGGAGCAACAGAAAACCTTATGCTTTTTGCTTTAAGTGTAGAGGGAAGAACAAGAATTTATAACGCTGCAAAAGAACCTGAAATTCAAGATTTGCAGAATTTTTTAGTAAAATGTGGATATCACGTAGAAGGTGCAGGAACAGAAATAATAAATGTGTTTGGAGTAAACAATATAAGTAAAGAAATATCTTGTGATGAACCTGTTGAATATAGTATTATTACTGATAGAATAGAAGCAGGTACTTTTTTATCGTTGGCAGCTAGTACTAAAAGTAAAATATGTATCAAAAATGTTGATAAGAGGCATTTAAGTGGTATAATTAAAATGTATAGAGAGGCTGGATGTCTTATCGATGATATCGAGGATTATATTTATGTAATTAACAATGATAGAATAAAAGCTGTAGATAAGATAAGCTCTCGACCATATCCAGGCTTTCCAACTGATATGCAGGCTCAGGTAATGGCTTCATTATGCTGTGCTGATGGTACATCATATATTGAAGAGAATGTTTTTGAAAATAGATTTAAGCATGTAAGTGAGCTTAATAAAATGGGAGCCAATATTGTTATAAATGAAAATCTAGCAATTATTAATGGTGTAAACAGGTTACATGGAGAAAATATAAATATTCGAGACCTACGTGGTGGTGCAGCACTTGTATTAGCAGCTTTATCAGCAGAGGGAAGAACTATTGCAAATAATACAGAACATATAAATAGAGGATATGAAAATTTTGCCAAGAAATTAAGAGATTTAGGGGCAGATATAACTGAGATTTAGAAAGGGAATATTTTAAAGGATGAATGACGAAAAAAAACGCAAGAAAAAGGTACGTAAAAAAATAAGAAAGATTTATATAACAACAGTAGCTGTTATTTTGGCTACTGTTACTCTTGCTTTTTGTTACAATTATCTTTTAAACAAAACTGATATATTTGACATAGTTGGCTTTAACATTGAGGGAAATAGGGTATATTCATATGAATATTTAGTTTCGAAAACTGGTGTAAAGCTAGGGGATAAGCTATTTAGTGTAAATAGAAATGAAATTAAGGAAAAGTTAAAGAATGAAGTGTATATTGAAGATTGTGAAGTATCATACTATATTCCAAATAAAATAAAAATAAAAATTATCGAGAGAGAAGAAAGATTTCTAATAAAATATAATGATGACATTATAATCACTGATAATAATGCTTTTGTTTTAGATGGAAATTTACAAAATAATGTTTTATTTACTATTGAAAGTTTTGCACCGGTGGTATACAATATAGGAGAAGAATTAAAGATAGACGGACTTAGTAATTTTAAGAAAATAAATGAGTTATTAGAACATTCAGATTCCTTAAATGATATAGACAAGGTGCAAAAAATTTATATTTATGAGGACAATATAATTTCTGTAGATACTACTTATGGCATGGAAATAAAGTTTGAGTTAAATAATGATCAATTATATAGCTATAATTTTGCACTTGAAATCATCAAGAAAAGACTTCAAGATGGTGATGAGGTCAAAGGATGGACTATAGATTATACAAAAGGAGAGCACCCTGTATGTTCACAAAAAATAGATTAAAAGGGGATAAGAGTTTAAACATGAAAAAAAGATATATAAGTGCAATAATATTTTCTTTAAGTTTAATTCTTGGATTTATGCTTATATCCTTGTATCAATCTTCAAAAAATATAATAGATGACGATTATATAGGAGAAAGGCAAATTACTTTAATAAGAGAAGAAATTAATAAAGCTGATATTGAAAGAAGAGCTTTATATGATACAATCAACTCATTAAAGACAAATTTGAGAGTTTTGGAAGAAAGATTAGAGAAAAATGAAGCAAGCTATAATGAATTACAAGATGAATTAAATAGCTATAAGGTTTTATCTGGAGGCTTTGATGTAAAAGGACAAGGTATAATAATACATATTAGTGAATCTGATGATTTTGGTTATTATGGTTCTTCAGGAATTGCTGATTATTTTGGTAGTATTTTAACTATAGTGAGTTATTTAAATTCTGCAGGAGCAGAGGCAATTGCTATTAATGATCAAAGATATACATCAAATACTGAAATTGTTCCAGTATCTAATTATTTGAATATTAATGGAAAAAGAGTTATCACACCAATAGAAATAAAGGCTATTGGAGATAAAAGATCATTGAACTCTGCTATTAATTTTCCAAGTGGAGTTTTAGAGCAATTAAGAATGTATGGTTTTGAAATTGAAATAACAGAGAGTGATGAAATAGAGATAAATAAATTAAGCATTTTGAAGGAGTTTAAATTTGCAATACCTTATGACTCTGAAGAAATTGAATATTAGAAAGGTTTGATGATAAGATGGAAAAATCTTATTTCCTTAAGGTACCGACATTTTTATTAGTGTTTTCGTTTATAATATTTATTCTATATAATGTAAGTCCAGACTTAGATGTTGATAATATGTTTAAAGCTAAAAGCATCAGTGAGCTAGAAGCTTCGCTAAATAAGACAAAAGAAGAAATAAATAAATTAAACGAAGATTGTGAAGCAAAGCTAGCTAAAATAGATGAAGTTAAAAGTCAAATTGAATATTTATTTGATGAGATTGTTAGTACTCGTTTTAAGATATCCTCATTAGAAGAAGTGAATGGAGCAACGGATCTTCGTGGTCCAGGAATTACAATTAGGATGACTGATAATCTTACAAATGATGCTTTAAATATAAATGATAAACTAGTTCATGATCTTGATGTGAGAATAATTGTTAGTGAACTAAATGCTGCTGGTGCAGAGGCAATAGCTATTAATGGTAAAAGAATAGTTAGCACAACTGAAATCATATGTATAGGACCTGTAATTAGAATTAATGGAGAGGTTGTTGCAGCACCATTTATCATAAAAGCAATAGGAGATCCTGAAGAGCTTTTAGATAAGGTTATATTATCTCCGGATTCTTATGCTTATCAATTAAAAGAGAATTTTGGTATTGATATTATGGCAATAAAGAGTTATGATATAAGTATTCCTAAGAACAGAGATAGAATAAAAATAAAATATGCAAAAGTTGTGGAATAATAGAAAGGGATTAAAATGATATTTGTATTATCAGGTTTAATTTTAGGAGTTTTAATAGGGTATTTGTCGAATTTTGGAATATTTATAGATTCTAAGTATTCTATATATATGCTTTTATTTATTTTGGCTATAATGAATTCTATAATTACAATAATAACTAAAAAAAATTTAGAAGATTTTAAAATTAGTTATTGCTTTATATACATATTTATTGATATAATAATAGCAGTGGGTATAGGATTTATAAGTGAAAAATTAGGATTGCCATTATATCTAGCAGTAATTTTTGCTTT
>JBPOHM010000156.1:0-9741 GCA_052035585.1 Bacillota bacterium | reverse complement strand
CTTTTTGTGTAAAGCTCTTGCTTCCCATAAGCCCAAATCTTAGCTTCATTATAGTAAATTCCCTTTTATTAAGCTTCTTTATAGAATCATCCAATAGATTTAAATCTACTTCACTTTCCATATCCTTAAAAATAACATCTTCTTCTGTACCGAGAATGTCTGAAAGCAGCAGCTCATTACCATCCCAATCTATATTTAATGGTTCATCTAAAGATATCTCTGACTTAATCTTGCAAATTCGCCTTAAATACATCAAAATTTCATTTTCTATACACTTCGAGGCATAAGTAGCCAGCTTTATGTTTCTTTCGATTTTAAAGGTATTAACAGCTTTAATAAGGCCTATTGTACCTATGGATATAAGGTCTTCTACATTTATGCCAGATGACTCAAATTTTTTTGCTATGTACACTACTAATCTTAAATTGTGTTCAATCAATTTTGATTTAGCCGATGGATTTTCTGCCTTTTGTTCTAAATAATCTCTTTCTTCCTCTGCTGTCAATGGTGGAGGAAGAGAATCACTTCCTCCTATATATAAAACTTTTTTTCTAAGCTTTAGTTTTTTTAATAATATAGTATATAATCTTATGTACCAAATTCTAATAATATTCATCTGCATCAACACTTCCACCTTCCCAAACAAGTATTTTTTTATAAAGTAAAGCTTGAAATTTATTTTCATCACTCAAAGCTCTTGGATATAAACCGATGATACAATCAACACATCTTTTGCTTCCTTTGTATTTTATAATTGTCTTACTTGGTATAACACCTATCATATATTCATCGGAACTATTTATAGTATTGTATTTTAACAAACGAAAATTATATTCATTTAGCTTTCTATACATAAAATCAATTAAATTACTGTTATTTTCATATACCTTCTTTATTTCATTAAAAACCTCTGTACAAAATAAATTCTTTACATGATTTAATTCTACAATTATTACTGGTCTTTTGCTAATAGCATCAAGCATTTCATTGCCAGTATCTATAAAGCCTACAAGCTCAACACTATTACCATCTAGGTAGATAGTTATATCCCTAAAATAGTCTAACTCTGATTTATTTTTTCTAATTTCATAAAATAACATCTTAAACACAAAATATACAACAAATATTACTATAAATATTAAAATTATAGTTAATCTACTATTAAAAAAATAATATGATGCTACTATAATTCCCATTATCAGTATTGATAATGTATAAAAGCAAATTATAAATTTAACATATCCCAAAAATCCTTTAGGAGAATGCGCTATAGTAATTAAAAGCACAGATACTAGAAATCTCACTATATAATTACTTAAAAACTCTCTATCGGCTAAATATACAGATAAGCTATAAATTACTCCCACAAGGGAAGAAAATAATATTCTTTTCAAATTTATCTTTTTATAAAACAAGGAACCTGTTATATAAAGCAACATAAAATCTATAACAAATTCTTGAAGTATAATAAATTCTATATAGTATTCCACTTTCAACCCCTGCATTTTTTTATTGTATTATAATATATTTACCTTTTAGTATTATAAAACAAGTTATTTGAATATTTTGTCATATTTAAGTACTAAATAAAAAAAATCTCAATTTTTTTTATAAAAAATTGAGATTTTTATATTTTATTAAATATTAAATTTTGATATTTTGTTCTAGTCTTCTTGGTCGTGGCAATCATGCTCGTGGTTGCAACCACAATTGCAATCATCATCTTCGTCGAATTCGAAGTAATCATCTTCATCATCAAAGTCATAATCATCATCATCGTCATCTGATTCTTCAAAGTCTCCGAATAATTCTTCTTCAACTACTGATAAATCTTCATCTAATAAGTCTAAGTATTCATTTACTTCATCTTGTTCTTCTACTATATCTTCCATGCTCTCAGCAATTTCTTCAAGAACATCTATAATAGCATTGAATAACTTGCCTTCTTTTGTATCATCCTTTATGTCTAAGCCTTCTGCTAAACCTTTTACATAAGCGATTTTTTCAAATAGAAAATCCATTTAATACCTCCATATTTTTATTTTTCACTGAGCTATTCTTATTATTCTTTAACTCTTGATAAATATTCACCTGTTCTAGTGTCTATTTTTAGTTTGTCTCCTATTTCTACGAATAGTGGAACATTAACAACAGCTCCTGTTTCAAGTGTTGCAGGTTTATTAGCACCTGTTGCTGTATCTCCCTTAAATCCAGGCTCTGTTTCTGTAACAACAAGCTCAACAAAGTTAGGCGCTTGAACCTCAAAAGGCTTTCCTTCATAAAACCTCATAATTGCATTTTCATTTTCCTTTATGTATTTCATTGCTTCTTCAACTTGATCACGATTAAGTGGAATCTGTTCATAAGATTCAAGATCCATAAAGTAATATAGTTCACCGTCATTATATAAATATTGCATTTCTTTAGTTTCTATATGAGCCTTAGGAAATTTATCAGTTGGATTAAATGTTTCAACTCTTGTAGCACCTGTCTTAATATTTCTTATAGTTGCCCTAACAAAAGCAGCACCCTTTCCTGGCTTAACATGTTGAAAGTCAACAATTTGCCATAATCCATCATTCCATACCATTGTAGCACCATTTCTAAAATCACTTGCTATAATCATATACTGTACATCCTCCTTTTTCTGTATTATAACCAGCATAATGCCGTTTATTCGCCATATTATATTTTAAACTGTTTTTTTCAATCTGTCAATTATTAATTTATTTTAGTATATATTTAATTAAATTTAAATTTTTACCAACAAATGTTTAATTTTTGAAAATACTATTACACCTACTATAGTTACTACTACAAACTCGCCAATTGCAACATAAGTAGCATTTAAAATAAATGGTAATTCTTTAAAAAGAACAGTAAGCTCTATACCAACTAAAATTGCATTTGATATAACAGGACCAAGACTTGCTACCAACAATGACTTTTTACTATCTCCCATAGTTTTTCTTATAATGATTATAAATATTAAAGCTATAATAGTTGCTGATGTTCCTACAACAACATCAACCATACCAAGTGGACTAAATGCATTGCTAATTGCACAGCCTAGTACTAGACCAAGAAAATACTTTTTATCAACGAATACCAATAATACTAATATTTCTGCAATTCTAAATTGTATAGCCCCATATGCTAAATAGCTAAAGGCTAATGTCAAAGCTACATATAAAGCAGCGACTATCGCTGTTTGTGTAATAAATTTTGTTCTGTTTTTTTCCATAAAAAAACTCCTTCACTATTTTATGATTTTTAAATAGTTCCCGGAGCACCAATTTATCCTATAATATTAATCACATTTTAACAACTAAAATTGAAATAAAATATAAAATAAACTCTTGATTTTTTAAGTGGGTGCCAAGGAAACACTTTTCAGCGCCTTTCCATGAAAGTCGTCTGAAATATTTTAGAGCAGTTCCTGTTGGAACTGCTCGTAAATACAATATTATTTTGTAAAGTTTTATTAAGCCACAAATCTATTTTGTAATTGATCAAATATGTTCCGCAGGAACATATTTGCAAGTGTCTTGCTTGCATAACCAAATATGCTTTGAAAAAGCATATTTGCAACGTCTTTCGCAGAAAGACAATGTTATCTCTTACTAAATTGAGATGCTTTTCTAGCTTTCTTAAGACCGTATTTCTTTCTTTCCTTCATTCTTGGGTCTCTTGTTAAGAAACCTGCTTTTTTAAGTATAGGTCTTAATTCTGGATCTGCTTGTAATAAAGCTCTTGATATACCATGACGGATAGCACCAGCTTGACCTGTATATCCACCACCATGTACATTTACTAATACGTCATATTGACCCATTGTATCAGTAATCATAAGAGGCTCTCTTAACATAGTTCTTAATGTTTCATAATTAAAATAATTTTCAATGTCTCTTTTATTTATAGTAACTTTTCCAGTTCCTGGAACTAATCTAACTCTAGCGATTGCTTTTTTTCTTCTACCAGTACCGATGTATTGTGCTTTCATAAGCTATTCTCCTCCCATTCAATTAAAACTCATATACTTCAGGTTGTTGAGCTTGATTTACATGCTCTGGTCCTGCGTATACTCTAAGTTTTTTGATCATTTGTCTTCCTAATCTATTGTGTGGAAGCATTCCTTTTACTGCGAGGTAAACAGCTTCTTCAGGTTTTTCAGCCATGAATTTTCTGTATGGAACTTCCTTCATTCCACCCATGTAACCTGAGTGATGTCTATACATCTTTTGGTCTAATTTCTTTCCTGTTAAAACCACTTTCTCACAGTTTACAACTATAACATGGTCTCCTGTGTCAACGTGTGGTGTATATGTTGGTTTATGCTTTCCTCTTAAAATCTTAGCAACTTCTGTTGATAATCTACCTAATGTTTTTCCCTCGGCATCTATAACATACCATTTTCTTTCTACTTCATTAGGTTTTGCTATGAAGCTTTTCATATATATTGGTCCTCCTATAAATTTTCTTTTCTAATCTATGGTTAAAAAAGCTTCCGGGGCATTGGTAGCTTTTTATTAACAACCCTCGTTTTTACATAAGTAAACAGTGATACTATTTCACAATATCACCTTATCAAGTTTACATTAATATTGTAATTATGTCAAGGATTTTTTTGCTTAAAAGTTATATTTTTTTTAATAATTTTTAATTAATTTTTTTAAGCCTTATTGATTTTTCTTTAAGCCTAATTTTAATTCCTTCATCTTATCCTTACTTAAATCTACAACTGCATTTTTATTAAAATCAGATGTTTCTTTTATTTCTTTTCTAACAATTCTAACATCACTAGGAGCATTAATAGCGATTTTAACTTTATCTCCTGAAACCTCTGAGATTATAATTTCTATTGGTTCACTTAGCAAGACATTTTTGTCTCCTATCAATACTGATTCATTTTTCTTTCTTTTAATTATTAACATGATTAAACACCAGCCTTATCACGTGAAAATAAAGGATATCTCATTATATAATCTTCATTTTCTAACATAGCCTGTATGGCTTGTTTGTTTTTAGAATTTATAACTATTGGATTTTTAAGATTAACTACTGAATTTTCAATTTTCTCAGTAATTATTGCTATTAGCATATATCTTAAATCATCAATATCTGATTCTTTTATATTTAATGCATCTATATCATCTTTAGATAATTGAGGATTATAATCTGGCAATACAGCATATGGATCAACTATAACAAAATGTAAGTGTTCATCTTCTATAGATTGTAAATACATAATATCATCCTCTGGTGATTCCTGAATTATAATAAAGCTTTCGTTTCCTTCAAATCCATAAATAGGCTTACTAAACTTAATTATATCCTCATCTCTAACTTCAAATTCTCCAAATTCTTTACTTACAAATTTCATTTTATCTATTCCCTTCTAAAAAATATAATATGGAAAAAATTCTTTCATTATTATAAACAGAAACATTTATAATATGAAAGAACTTCTCATAATCATTGGTATTTTATTACGCATTAGAATCTACAGGTTTATAGTTCGGATCTGAACTAGGTGGAATATATATTGGTGAGCCTACATATTCAAGCTCTATTCTTGCATATTCCTTTATAATAAGCTCAATACTTCCTGGTGTAAATTCCATTCTCTTTTTATTTTGTCTCATATCAAAGTATAACTTGTCCATTTCATAATTAATATCTAATCTTGGTTCAGAAAACTCAATTTCAATGGGCTCACTTGGTGTAAAACCTAAGTTAAATTCTTTGGACATCATTTCTCTTGTAAATCTTTGATAAGCAATATCTGTTAGAACATTTTCATTATTTAGGTGTATATTTACCATCATATTACCCTCTCTTGCTAAATTTGCTGTTGCTTCATATGCAGCCTGTATCCCTTTTTTAGCATATTCCGAATGAGATCTCATAGCGGACTTGAACGGTGTTGAATTGCGTGCTTCAAATGTGTCAATTTTCAGTTTGGTCGGTTGCATTTTCATTTGCAATCCACCGTTTTCATGTCTTATTTCTACAGATGCCTCACTCGAAGCCAGTTCATATTTCGCATTATTTATTTTAAGCTCAATTGACATTGGTATCGTCTTAATTTCAATTAATGGCTCCAACATAAATTATCTCCTCACATTTAATTTAATAATATATTTGATAGCTTTTACGCATCTAGTTCTAATTAACATAAAATTTAAAAAACGGCTTATTTTTCACACTATTATGACATAAAATCAATAAAGCTTGGTTGTATCAACTTTGTACCCATCTGTAATGATGCTGTATATGCATATTGCATCATTTTCCAATCCATAATTGCTTCCGCTGGGTCTATAAATTCAGTGTCATTAATTTTTTTACTTAAGTTTATATTATTATCATCTGTTCTAGTTTTTATAAAATCTAGATAGTTTACCTTAGCTCCCATATGAGTAATTTCTTTGAGTGTATCTTTTCTTAAATCCTCAAATTGTCTTATCATTGGCATTATCTTATCATAAGAAAAATATTCTCCACCAGTTCCATCCTTTTCTAACTCTTCTCTAATGTTAGTTATCAAATCATAGATGTTATTAGGTATTCCTTCAGCAGTCTTACCAAAGCCTATAAATTTAATTCCTGGTATAGCTAAATCGAATACGCTATTTGGATCAACATTTCCATCATTATCAACTTGCAAGCTAAGTCCTATATCAATATACATTGTTTCTTTTGAAAGTTCCTTGAGCTTTACATAAGCTTTATAAGCATCTGAAGCTGGATCTGCGGTTTCATCTGCTATACTAACATTAACACCTTTATAGTACAATTCATTTTTACCACTAGCATTAGGCTTTACTGTAAATGGAGGCTCCTCCATACTAGCACCACTAAATAAATACTTTTCATTAAAGGTAGAATTTAATGTTGTTAGCATTGAATCTTGAACCTTTCTTAATTCTTCTGCTATAATTTGTCTTTCTTCTATTCCTTTATCTCCATTTAAACCTTTTAGATATGATAAGTAAACAGAATTTAAATTATTATTTATTCCCATAAGGTTACTTTCAGCAGATGTAAAGATAGAATCTGCTTCTTGTATATTTGCGAGGTAATCTTCATTTTTTAGATACTCTCTTCTTAATCTATAAGCCTTTACAGCACCAATAGGATCTTCAGAGCCCTTAAAGAATTTTCTACCAGTATCTACCTTTTGAGATTGAGTGTTAAGATTTGCTAAGGATTTATTTAAATCTCTTGTATATCTGCTTGTCAGCATTTTATTGGTTATTCTCATATCTACCTCCTATTATAATCCTACTCTACCAGTTCTGTTTATAAGTATATCTATAGCTTCATCTAAGGTTGTCATTAGTCTTGCAGCTGCTGCATAAGACTTGTTATATGACAATAGGTTTATTCCTTCTTCATCAAGTGAAACTCCAGATATTGATTGTCTACTTGTATCTATTGCTAATAAGGTTTGTCCATATCCATCATACAAGGATTGAGTATTTGCTATTTGCAAATCTACAGTTGATGATGTATATGAGAACATCTCTTGCAATGTACCATGGAACAAGAAGTTTTTTAAAGTTTCTGTTCCAGAAAGAATACCAGTATCATGTTCAAATTCCACTTTTTTATTAAATTGACTTATTAAATTAAGTATATTGTCATTTGCTGCTGATGTATCAACAGGCTTACCATCATCACCAAATACTGGTGGTTTATTTGTATTTGTTATATATGATTGTGTATTATCTCTCCATGCATCAGATATTTTTATATTACCTGCTGTTATTACTCCGCCACCAGTTGCCTCAAATAATGGTCTTTCATCAGCAGGAGGTATTAATTCATTACCATCTTCATCATACTTTCTCTTATTTACATTATTAAACATAGTAGCAAATATATTAGCAAGCTTATCTAGCATACCCTCATAGTACTGAATTCCTCTATCCTTTGTAGTAAAATTAGTATCATTTAAAAATTCACCTTTGTTATTTAAAAATGCAAGATATCCTGATATTTGTCCTCTTTCTAATTTTGCTGTTATGTCACTACCATCTAATGTAGAATCTAATGATTTTTTTAATCTTATAATTGCATCCTTACTTGTTGCACTTGGTTTTTCTAATTCGAGCTCTGAATAATCCTTTCCATCTACTAATACTAGTTGATTTCCACTACTATCTTGTAAATCCTTAGATACTATTCTTAATATTTCAATCTCTCTATCGCTTCCAATTTTCTCTACACCTTTTACAACTTCAATGTTCATATATGTCGATAGCTCGTCAATTAGAGAGTTTCTTCTATCATTTAATTCTAAGGCTTTATCACCATGGATATTTTGACTTCTTATCTGTTTATTTAACTCAGCAATTTGAGCCATTAATCTATTAGTTACATTTACTGAATCTTCTAAATAAGTTGTTTGTTGTTCTCTTACCGTTTCTAATTGCTTAGAATAATGATTGAAAAGCTGTGTAATCATTGTAGCTGCAGTTTTTACTACACCTTCAATAACTGGATCAGATGGAGTCGCAGTTAATGCTTGTAATTGAGAAATCATGTTAGAAAATTGTGCATCTAGTCCACTTTTACTTATTTCTCCAAATATTTCTTCTAAATCTGCAACAGCCTTTCCTAAAACTTCTTCTCTTCCTACCTTAGCAGCTTCATTTCTATATCTTATATCTAAAAACGGGTCTCTGATTTGTGATGGTCCTAAATCACCAACACCACGTCCTATATTTCCTCCGTACATAGCAAATTTATCTGCTCCACTGCTATGAGCTATGGCATATAAATCTACTCTTTGTCTTGTATAACCATCAGTATTAATATTAGTAATATTTTGACCAGTTACATCCAAGAGCTTTTGACTCACACTTAATCCTCTTTTTGCAACTTGATATCCTGCAAATGTTGGTCTTAACATGGCTTTTTCTCCTTTTAATCGATTTTATCTATATTTATCTTCGAATCTAATGTCTATATTTTCTTTGATATAAACTTCATCTTATTTACATCAAGCTCATCTGTATTTCCATCTTTAAAATAAAGGTTTCTATTAGCTGTACTTTCATCAAGCTTATTTATCATAGTTTGTGCTCTGTAAAGTCTAATTTGCACTAAATCCTGACATTGATTGTTTTTATCTTTAAAATTTTGAAGAACATTAAATATATCACTGTGCATTTTCCTAAATCTATCCTTTTCAGCATCATCGATAAGCTCTATAAGCTGTCTTAATGTTTTTCCTGTATATCCTAACTCAGTTAATAGACGTTCTCTCTTTTGGTCTAGTCCTCTAGATTTCAAGAAAAATACCTGTTCCTCAGTTACTATCTCATCAAGTCTTTTAATGTCATCTGCTAATATAACATTATATTTTTCATTTTCAACCTCTAAAAACTCTTTATATAGGTTGAGCTGTTCATTAAGAACATTATATAAATCATCTAATTTACTCATATTATACACCATTTAATTATAAGTCTAACATAATTCTTGCTAATTCCTCAGCATTTACAACATACTTATTTTCGTTTATTTGCTGTCTTAAAAACTCCAATTTTCCAGCTTGGCTATCAGTATTAATCTCATCAACTATTTTACTTTTTAACTGCTCAATGCTTAAAGAATTATTGCTTTCATTATTAATAAGATTATTTTTATTTATTTGTATTACATCGTATTTCTTTGCATTATCAACATCTTTTTTCTTTATCTTTGATAAATTAATGTTATAGCTAATGT
>JBPOHM010000278.1:0-2453 GCA_052035585.1 Bacillota bacterium | reverse complement strand
GATCACCATTGGCATCAGATTTTACTATGGCTCCGGTACTGTTTGCTAAAGTGCTGATACGAGTATTACCCACTACATGTAGTTTTTGTGCTGGCGAGGTAGTGCCTATGCCGACATTGCCGTCTATTATTCCATTTCCATAAGCATGAAAAAGTCCATCACTTGATCTAATTTCAAATTTTACAGATGGTGTTGTGGAAGAAAAAGTACCAGATTCAAAAGTCCAACCAAAATTCGTTTGATTTTCAATAAAACTTCTTTTAGCCCAACTAGTAACAAAAGAACCTGAAGGAGCAGTAATAGTCCCAGTAACACCTTGACTTGCTCCAGCAGGAGCCATGTAATCTTGCCATGCTGTATAACCTGGTGAGTACCACTGTATACCTGTAGCAGTAGTATTATCTCTATCCATATCAATATAACCGTTTTTAATATGAATAATTCCATTAACATCAAGTTTACTTTCAGGACTTGCCGTCCCAATTCCGACATTAGTTCCATTATCAAAAATTTGGCTGCATACTCCATTAGTACCATCAGATTTAATTACATAATTTGTAGAGTTGCAAGTAACAAGCCCTCCATTCGCAGAAGTATATACCTGTGACCAGGGTTGTGCAGCATTATCATTTGTTTTTCTAAAATATAAATTTTGGTCATAGAAACTACCTGCAAATTGCATTGCATAATTGTTACCAGTATTTGAATGACGAATGTCTAATAAATGCCACCAACTAGAGGCACCTGTTGGCCAATTAGCTGCAGGGGCAGGGGTACTTGTCTCATAAAATCCACTTCTTCCGCCCATAGCACCTGCATTATCATGAGTTTGTGTTCTAGTATAACTATTACCATACAATAAATCACCAGATAATCTAACATCTCCTGATACATCTAATTTATATCCCGGTCCTGTCGACCCTATGCCGACATTAGTTCCATTATCATAGATAATTGAGTTTCCTTGAGTGTAAGTTCCTGTCCATTTAGTGACATAGTTAGTAGTGCCACTACCAGTAACATTATTTGCAGGTATAGTAGGTACCTCACTCCAATGGTGCCCATCGAGCATATCTGCATTGAGATTAGTAACAACATTTGTATTACCTACACTATAAAACTGTCCTGTAATATTTAACCCTCCCTGCACATTTAAATAATCCCAAATCTTAACTTCTCGTCCTCTACCACTATTGCCAGATATATTGTTGCCAATGATCATTAAAGCTTTATAGCTTCCATTATCACTTATAACATGTCCATATGTAGCCCCTCCATCAGACCAGTTGCTAGCGCCTAGACGTAATCCACCGGCAGATCCTATAACATCAATATTACCACCATTTACAGTTAATTTTTGTGCTGGCGAGGTGGTGCCTATACCTAGTCTACTATTAGTATTATCCCAATATAGATTAGTATTAGAGCTAAGGGTATTAGCCCCAGACCAGAAAGCTACACGTGTTGCTGCCCCACTACCAGTTACATTATTTGTAGGTATAGTAGGTACCTCACTCCAATGGTGCCCATCGAGCATATCTGCATTAAGATTAGTTACAAGTGTCGTTGAAACAACTGATAATGGAGCTGTACCTGTTGTTATAGTTGACATTAATTGTCCTGTAGTACGTATATTCCCTCCAGATACATCTAATTTTTGTGCTGGTGAGGTGGTGCCTATACCGACATTGCCGTCGCTTTGTATAAACATACGGTTAACAGCATCACTAGATCCAGCAGCGAGATATATATTTCCTGTATAAAATCTAATATAAGATTGCCCAAGGTTAGCATTTCTCCTTCCATAATAAGGATGTCCATTAACATTATTGCCAATACCGGAACCATTATATGTCCAATTTGGCTCTGATGCCCACATATCAAGAGAAGCATCTAAAGTTCCACCGTTTCCTGTTGAGTATAGTCTTGCTTTTGTATTTCCGTGATCTCCATACACTTCTAATTTAGTAGTTGGTCCAGTTGTCCCTATGCCGACATTAGTACCATTATCATAGATCTGGCTGCAAGACATAGAGGTGCTACTATTCATTTTGGGAACATAATTGGCTGTGCCACAGGAGCTAGTTACTCCACCAGCGTTAGCAATAGTACCAAAAGTGCCAGTGCCGAGCAAAACATCAGAAGCACTTCCAGTTAAATTTGTTTTAGATAGATCACCATTGGCATCAGATTTTACTATGGCTCCGGTACTGTTTGCTAAAGTGCTGATACGAGTATTACCCACTACATGTAGTTTTTGTGCTGGCGAGGTGGTGCCTATACCGACATTGCCATTAGTCTGAACAACAAATTTTGTATTTTCATAATAGCATAATTAAAATAAACTCCACCACCTACATATAAATTATAGTTTAAGTTTTTGGGAAGATAAAGACCATAAGATGCAAATTCTGCAACATCATCAACATTCTCTCCTCTAAATATCATTCTAT
>JBPOHM010000275.1:0-1935 GCA_052035585.1 Bacillota bacterium | reverse complement strand
TTTCCAATGTTTGGAGTACCATTTATCTAATACCTGTCCAATAGAAAATGTGCATTGGAAATTATTTTCATTTATCAAGCCAAAATGCTCAATTGCATATATATCATTGATTGTAGTTTTATTGATTAAAAGCTCTTCGAGTTCATATCTGGTTTTAAAACTATTATCCATTAATAACGTTTCTAAAATTATGTTTATTTCTGGCGATGGGTAATAGGTTATATTTTTTTTTCTATAATAACTAGTCAAGTTAGAGATAACAGGAAGAAATTTATAAGTAAAGGTTGGTAGGCTATAATTATCATTATATTCATCTACACTGAATTGCTTTGATAACTGAGCGACTTCAATCGGTTCTGATTCACATATTTTCGCGAAAGAAGAAAGTGCGATTGAGTCATTCGAAGATTTTAAGGATTCAAATAATTCCGTTAACTCATTTTTGCTACGTGGAGTTTCTACGGTATTAATAAAATAGTGCAAACTATCATTCCATTGATAATCTTTATAATGATAGTAGAAGTAGTTAAATAAGCTTCTTCTTTTGAACTCACTTGTAAGATGATACGTAAAATTAATTGACGAGTCTACATCTTGTACAGCAAAATCAAGATGAGCTAAATAACGAAAGCATTTAACGTACTCATCATCGTTGAAATTATAAATATTCCATTTGGTACGTTGTTTTAAAAAGTATTGGGCCAATAATAATAAACATTGAGGGTTATGTAAAGAATATGACCAAGCAGCTCCAGATTCTCTCATAATTTGGGGCAAAGATTTATTAAATTCATTATTAATAGAATCAATTACTGAAGTGTTTGTTTTAAATAGTTCATATTTTGAGCTGTCTGGATTTTGATTCTTTAAAATGAAGTATCCAATATCTTCATCAAATGTAATTTGGTTTGTTGCTAAAAAATCGGCGAATTTAGTAGAAGACATGCTGTCTTCAGATAAAAGCGATTCGCGACCAAAAAAGCAATTTTCTGTAATATATCTTGCTGCTATTTGTCTTTCCTGAGTATTTAATTTATGATGTCCTAGAAACTCTGTAACTACTTTTTTACTATCTAGATATTTAATAGAGCTTTTTAAAGCTTCTATATTTCCTTTAAACATCTGGCTGCGTAAGCTATCTAATTCTCTCGTTTGGGAAAAGGAACAGAACGAGGAGAGAAAAAAAGCCGAAAATAGATAAACCTTCATTTAAGTTTTATTTGTAGATGCTTTTTAACCATTGCCACCAACGAACTGTATTTACGAAGCGAGGGCATTAGGATTCCGTCCGCCCGGCGCAAATGCCAATTAGTTGTTTAAAACATGAATTTACGGAAAATACTTTTAAGAACTCGTCAGCAAGTAACTGAAGATTATTAGAGATAAAATGCTGATTTTACTTCCTTCCGCCCGAAGTTGCGTAAATACACTGTTGGGCGCAGTTTTGGACAATAACTAATTGCTCGCATATTTTGGACGCAAAACATTTTTACTTTTTAAGAAAATTGTTTTGTTTCCTCCAAAGTCCAAGTAAATCATTCCTTTTTTACTTTTATAAAATACTAAGCTGTTTATTAAAGTAGTGTCGTTAACTGAATTGCCCTTTATAATTTGACCGTCACTTTTATGTTGATACATCGTTCTAATTGTTTTATATGAATCAAGAATAATTTCAGATTTTGTTTCTCTAAATTTCCCTATTCCATACCAGCGCTGTCCGTCATCTGCATCCATATATTTTTCAAAAATCCCTGTATTTGCTGTTTTATTTTCTTTGTAGAAATAGTAGCAATTGGTAACGTAATATGAGTTATTGCAATACTTTAACGTGTCCTGTCCAAAACAATGGAAGGAGACGAAGAAGAAAAAAATAAATAGTTTAAATCTAATAGAGTTCATAAAAATTGTGCCCAACGAACTGCATTGCCGAAGGCC
>JBPOHM010000207.1:0-8186 GCA_052035585.1 Bacillota bacterium | reverse complement strand
GCTATGAGGATGGTCTTAAGCTATTAGAGAAATTTGAAAATGTTGAAGCTGTATGGAATTTTCCAGATGAAACTGTTAAATATACAGAAGGATTTGAAAAGTATATAATCAATAAAAAATAAAATTTTACTTTAAGAAGGAGCACATCATGGAGTTTCTTAAATTTTTACTAAGTGTAGCAATGGGGTTTCTTTTATCTGGTATTTGGTTTGGATTATACTTTGCTATTGCGATCTTAATACAAAAGACAAAGACACTGTATTTGTCGCATTTTAATTCAGTATTTGCTAGTGTTTTACCAATTGTTTTGATAGCAATTACAATAGGTATCTATCCTATTCAAGCAAGTGGATTAAAAGATATTAAAGTATATGTTATTGCAATTTTAACAGTTATAATAACAGCTTATATTATCAAATTTAAAAAGGTAAAAAGTAAGAAGGGTAAAGATATATTCCTATGGGGTTTAGATGGAATGTTAATGGAAATTTCACAAAGATTGATGATGCACTCATTTATATACGGAATATTAAAGTTGTTTGGTGTGTCATCATTAAATTTTTATACAATTATAGCTACAGCACTTGTTTGGTGTATTTCAATTGGGATGCAAGCTATTTTATCAAAAAAGCCATTTGGTAGAGAACTGCTGATTGATATTCTAGCGTCATTTGTTTTTTCTATAGGAATTGGTTACACATATCAACAAACAGGATTAATTCTTGTTACAATGTTTGCTCATTTTTTTGAACGTATTTTAAGTTTGTTTTTAACAGATAAAAAAATAAAAATAAAATTGACTTAACATGAGATAAATATACATTTTTATGATTTTTTTGATAGTTGTAATTTAATTTTATTTATTTACAAAGCATAAAAATAGTTATATAATAATCTGTTAGGGAATTAAATAAAAAAGATAGGTGAGATATGAAACATATTTTTTTCATTGGAATAGGTGGAATTAGCATGAGTGCTTTAGCAGAGCTTATGTTGAATCGAAATATAAAGGTCTCAGGATCTGATAGAAATGATTCTGATTTATTAAAAAAGCTTCGCAATGATGGAGCTAAAATATACATTGGTCACAATGCTGATAATATAGATGAAACTGTAGATTTGGTTGTATATACTTCTGCTATAAGTGATGATAACCCAGAACTTTTAAGAGCTAATGAGCTTGGTATAGAAATACAAACAAGAGCAGTTTTCCTAGGAAATATTATGAAGGAATACAAGCATTCAATTGCTATATCAGGAACTCATGGCAAAACGACAACAACAGGAATGCTTTCATCAATTTTAGTTTGCTCAAGTTTAGATCCAACTATTTTTTTGGGTGGAGAATTGAATGTTATTAATGGAAATGTAAAGATTGGTAATGGTGAGCTATTATTAACCGAAGCTTGTGAATACAGGAGAAATTTTTTGAACTTTAATCCAAGTATTAGCGTCATACTAAATATAGCAGAAGATCATCTTGATTATTATAAAGATATTAATGATATTAACTCTGCATTTGTTGAATTTGCAAATAAATTACCAAATGACGGTATGCTTGTAGTAAATAATTTAAATAAAGAACTATTTAAGGAAGTTAATACAAAGCTTATTTCATTTGGACTTGATAATTCTGCTGATATATATGCAAGTAATATAGAATATCTCCCATATCCTAAATTTACAGTAAATTATAAGGATATTATCTTTGAGCTTGAATTGAGTGTTTTTGGTGAGCATAATGTATTAAATGCATTATCTGTTATTGCGGTTTCACTTGAGCTAGGTATTGATATTGATATAATCAAGAAGGGCTTAAAACAATTCACAGGAACAAAGAGAAGATATGAGCTAAGGGGAACTATTAATGGTATAAGTGTTATAGATGATTATGCACATCACCCAGATGAAATTGAAACAACATTATTAACAGCAAGAAATAACACTAAGGGTAAGGTTATAACTGTATTTCAACCTCATACCTATACTAGAACAATAAGCTTATTTGACGAGTTTGCTAAAGTATTTAAGCTATCGGATGAAATAATATTTGTTGATATTTATGCAGCAAGAGAAATAGATACAGGAATAGTAAGCTCTAAAAGGCTTGCAGAGGAAGCAAAGAAATATAATGATAAGGCAATGTATGCAGAAAGCCTAGAAGCTGCTGCTAAGATTGCATTAGAAAAAGCACAAGCAGGAGATATAATAATCTCTATGGGTGCTGGCAATGTAAATGATATTGTCAAACTATTACTTGGATAAAGGATTAAATTTATATGGTAATCATATTAAATAATTTACAGGATACAGATAAGGTAGGTAAAATTATAGGTGAAAATTTACATGCTGGTTCTGTTATATGCTTAGAGGGAGACTTAGGAGCAGGAAAAACAACATTAACTCAGTCTATTGCTAAGGGTATGATGATAGATGACTATGTTACAAGTCCAACCTTTACTATTATAAAGGAATATAGTGGTAGACTTAACTTATATCATATGGATGCATATAGACTTGAATCTGAAGATGATATGATAGATTTAGGCTATGATGAATACATTAATTCAGATGGAGTATGTATAATTGAGTGGGCAAGTAATATTAAAGGCCTAATACCTAAATCTGCAATTACTATTACAATTACAATTGATTATGAAAGTCAAAAAAGATATTTAGATATAACTGGTAATGGAGAACAGTTTGATATTTTAATAGAAAGCTTAAAAGGATATAATTATGAAAATTCTAGGGATTGAATCAGCAGGGCTTACAGCTTCCTGCGCAATTTCAGAGGATGATAGACTTCTTTGTGAGTATTTATTAAATCATAAGAAGACTCATTCTGAAAAATTGATGCCTCTTGTAATTAAAGCATTAGAGGATAGAGAAATAAAAATGAGCGATATAGATGTTATTGCTATTTCTAAAGGTCCAGGCTCATATACTGGATTAAGAATAGGAGCAGCTATAGCTAAAGGTTTAGCACAAGCAATAAGTCTAAATAGGACTAATTCAAAGGAAAGTAATCAGAATAGCTCTGAAGGGGACATGCCAATTGTAGCAGTACCTACAATGCAAGCTTTAGCAGCCAATGTATTTGATAGTGATAGATATATAGTACCAATACTTGATGCTAAATCTGGTAGAATTTATTCTGGTGTATATAAATGGGAAGCTTCAAGCTTGACAACAATAAAGGAGCAATTTGCAGCTGATATAGAAGAGCTTATTGAAATAATCAAGAGTCTTGATGGTGAAGTACTTCTTAATGGTGATGGCTCTGTAAATTATAGAGAGCTTTTAGAAAAAAGCTTAAATAATAAGATAATTTTTGCACCTGAAAAATATAATATATTATGTGCATCATCAGTAAACTATATAGCTTATCAGCTTATAAAGGAAAATAAGATGATGTCATTTAATGATTTTTCACCTGAATATTTAAGATTATCACAGGCTGAAAGATTATCATAGTATATTTTAAAAATTAGTGAGTATGCTTCACTTCGTGAACAATCTTACTTATTAAAAAGAAAGGGTGAGATAAAATTTTAATTTCAATTAGAGAAATGAGATTTGAGGACTTAGACTCTATACTGGAAATAGAAAATAGTTCATTTTCAATGCCTTGGTCAAGAAAAGCATTTGAAGGGGAGCTTTTAAATGAATTTGCTCTTTATCGTTGTTTAGAGCTTGATAATAAAATTGTTGCATATGTTGGACTTTGGCAGGTATTTAATGAAGGACATATAACTAATGTAGCAGTTTTGCCAAGCTACAGAGGTTTAGGATTATCGAAGATACTACTTACTAATCTTTTTGAAATATGTGCAGATAGAGGTATAACAAGATTAACTTTAGAAGTAAGAGAATCTAACTCCGTAGCTATAAAGCTATATGAGAGTTTAGGTTTTTATGCTTCTGGTATAAGACCTAATTATTATTCCAAGCCAGTTGAGGCAGCTATAATAATGTGGAAGGAATTGGAGGATAAAAAAGGTGAAGAATAATAAAAAAAGAAGAAAAATGAAAAAATTAATACGTTTAGCAATTTTAATATTAATAATATTAGTGGCATTTATTGCTTGTATAAAGATAAAAGATAACATTGAAGGAAATAAAGGTAATAATATAGATAACAATGCAGATGATATTGGTAAAATAGACAATAATACTGATAGCAATCAAAATAGTAATAATAACAATAATCAATCTGATTCTAATAATACTGATTCTAATGAACCAGTAGATAATACAGATAATAACCCTGATTCTGCTGGAGAAGATAGGGACAATGAAACAATAGAAACATTTCTTGATGAAAATAACATGGTTACAAATTCAGATTCTATTGAGGTAGTTGTAAATAAAGAACGTAATTTAAGTGAAGATTATGTACCTAGTGATTTAGTTAAAATAACTGATGTACCAACCTTGCTTGCAAGTCCCGAGGTAAATCAGCTTAGAAAACCAGCAGCCGAAGCCTTAACTAAGCTTGTTGAAGCTGCAAAGGAAGAGATAAATATACAGTTATATGCAAGATCTGGCTATAGATCATATAGAACACAAGAGTCAACATATAATGGCTATGTAAAAAATCATGGTCAAGCTGAAGCAGATAAATTTAGTGCTAAGGCAGGACAAAGTGAGCATCAAACAGGCTTAGCAATTGATATTTCAAGTGAAAGTGTTAATTTCTTGTTAGAAGAAGAATTTGGAGATACTGTTGAAGGTAAATGGGTAGCAGAAAATGCTCATAGATTTGGTTTTATTGTAAGATATCCAAAGGGAAAAGAAGATGTAACTGGATATATGTATGAACCATGGCATCTTAGATATTTAGGTGTAGATTTAGCTACAAAGGTATATGAAAGTGGATTGACATTAGAACAGTATTTCTTTGATAATGCTAAGGAACAATAATTAAAAAAGGATAATACAAATGAATAAAAAGACTGTAAATATATTAGCAATTGAATCATCCTGTGATGAAACTGCAGCTTCTGTAATTCAAAATGGAAGAGAAGTATTATCAAATATTATCTCATCACAAATAGAGATTCATAAAAAATATGGTGGTGTAGTGCCAGAAATAGCATCAAGAAAGCATATAGAAAATATAAGCACTGTTGTAGATGAAGCTATTAGAGAATCAAAGCTTAGTATAGATGAAATAGATGCTATTGCAGTGACCTATGGACCAGGACTTGTAGGAGCCTTGTTAATAGGTGTAAATTATGCAAAATCACTTGCTTATGCTTGGAACAAACCACTAATAGGAGTAAATCACATAGAGGGACATATTAGTGCAAATTATATAGAGGATAAAACACTTGAGCCTCCTTTTGTTTGTCTAGTCGTATCTGGAGGACATACTCATCTAGTATATGTTAAGGATTATGGTGATTATGAGATTATGGGTAGAACTAGAGATGATGCTGCAGGTGAAGCATATGATAAGGTAGCAAGAGCACTAAATTTAGGATATCCTGGAGGTCCAAATATCGATAAGCTTGCTAAGCTAGGAAACAAAGATGCAATACATTTTCCTAGAGCAAGGTTTAATGAGGAAAGCTTAGATTTTAGTTTTAGCGGACTTAAGTCTGCTGTGTTAAACTATATAAATCAAACAAAACAAAAGGGTGAACAGATAATTGAAGCAGATGTAGCTGCTTGCTTTCAAGAAGCAGTTGTTGATGTTTTAGTAGGAAAACTAATACAAGCAGCTAGACTAAAAAACTGTAATAAAATAGCTTTAGCTGGTGGAGTTGCAAGCAATTCAAGACTAAGAGAGGTCTTGAAAACAGAGTGTGAAAACAATGGATTTTCTTTATATAGACCATCTCCTATACTGTGTACAGATAATGCTGCCATGATAGGAAGTTGTGCGTTCTTCAAATACAACAGTAAAGAATTCGCAGATTATTCTCTAAATGCTAATTCAAATTTGGAGATTGGAAAAAAATAATAATAAATTATACAAAAACAAGTAGAAATTTTGTAAATTCTAGGTTTTTACTTGTTTTTTTAGTCTAATAAAATTGTATAAATATACTGTTTAAAAAATTGTTTATAATAAAAATTTGTGTTAATAAAGTTATCAACAGCTGTGGATAAAACTGTTGATACTGTAAAAATAGCAAAAAGTTATCAACAGACAACATATGTTCCGTTAATTACTTTTTTTATCGAAAGATGTCGATATTTTATCGTGCTTATAAACATAAATTATTGATTAAGATTAGACCAAAATGTGTATAATTCATCATTTTCAGTTTTTAATGCTTGAATTTTTTCATTTATTTGTAGAATAAGATTTTTGTCGCTGTATGTCGATTGCTGACAAAGTTTTTCTTCTAATAAAGCGAGTTCATTTTCATTTTTTTCTATTTTTTCCTCAATATCTTTAATTTCTTTTTCCTTCTTTTTCCTCTCAGCTCTATTTTCTCTTTCTTTTTTTCGTTCAGCATTAATTTGTGTTTTTGTTTTACTTATAATAACCTCTTCATCAGTCTGTTCTAGCTCAGCCTTCTTCTCTAGATAGTAATCATAATTTCCTAGATATTCTGTTATACCTTTGCTAGTCATATCAATTATTTTAGTACACAGCTTATTAAGAAAATATCTATCGTGTGATACAACAAGTACAGTACCATCATAATTAGATATTGCATCCTCTAATACTTCCTTAGAGTCAATGTCAAGATGGTTTGTAGGCTCATCCATTAGAAGAAAATTTGATTCAGAAAGCATAAGCTTTAATAAAGAAAGCCTTCCTTTTTCACCACCACTTAAATCACCTATTATTTTGAATAAATCATCACCAGTAAATAAAAACTGTGCAAGAAGAGATCTAATATCATAATAATTAAACTTTGGATTCTCATCCCATATTTCATCTATAACTGTATTTTCGACATTAAGATGTGTTTGCTCTTGATCATAATAACCTATGTTTACAAAATGTCCAGTCTCAACCTTGCCAGAGCTGCTTTCAATTTTACCTGCAATAATTTTTAATAATGTAGATTTACCTATACCATTTGGACCAATAATTCCAACCTTTTCACCTCTATATGTGTTAAAAGTGATGTTTTTAAATATAGTATTTCCGTCAAAATCCTTAGATAAATCTTCTACCTTTAAAACATCCAATCCACTACGAAGTTTAGGAGTAAATCTTAGCTTAAGCTTTTTATTTTCAAAATTCGGACGCTCAGCCTTTTTCATCTTATCAAGAGTTTTTTGACGACTAAAGGCTTGACGAATATTTCTTTTACTTCCATAAGCATGAAGTCTATTTATAATTTCTTCCTGACGTTCAATTTCCTTTTCATATTCTTCGTACTTCTTCATTGCTTGCTCTAATTCATTTTTACGTTTAACCATGAATTCAGAATAATTACCATTATACACCTTTAGATTCTTATTTTCTAAAAGCATTATTTTTTTTACTGTATTATCTAAAAAATATCTATCGTGTGAAATTATTATTACAGCACCATTAAAGCTACTTAAATACTTTTCAAGCCAAGCTATAGCATCTATGTCTAGGTGGTTAGTTGGCTCGTCTAATAAAAGTATATCTGCTTTTTCAAGTAGTAGCTTAGCAAGCATTACCCTTGTTTTTTGACCACCACTAAGTATATTGATAGGCTTGTCAAAATCCTCTTCATTAAAGCTTAGCCCTTTTAAAACTCCTCGTATATGACTCTTGTAGCTAAAACCATCTAGCTCAACAAAGCTTTCGTTTAGCTTGGTGTATCTCTCCATTAAATCAGAAAGAACACCATCTTCATCATGCTCAGTAAACTTGCTTATTTGGATTTCTAATTGTCGGAGTTCATTTTCCATAGAAATAATATCATCAAAAATAGTGAGCATTTCCTCAAATATTGTTTTATCGCTTTCTATTTTTGTATTTTGCTTTAAATATGATATTTTCTTGTTTTTAGGTATTACAATTTCTCCGCTATCATAGTCAAGCTCTCCTGTGAGCACATTAAAAAGAGTGGTCTTCCCAGCTCCATTAACCCCTATAAGTCCAATTTTTTCATTATCATTTATAGTAAAGGATATATTTTCTATTATATTATCAACAATATAAGCCTTAGATATATTGTTGCAGGATAAAACTATCATAAATTCAAACGCCTTTCTTTAGTGTTAATTCATCTATTAAT
>JBPOHM010000257.1:0-1560 GCA_052035585.1 Bacillota bacterium | reverse complement strand
TTGTATTTATAGAAAACATACAGATAGTATATTCAATTTTTGTTTTGACTTCCAATTACAAACTAATCCAAATATGATAAATGGCTTAAGGAGATAGGATGATAAAATTATAGAGTGGTGATCGGGTTTTTCATGTAGACGAAAGATTTAAAGGATTGAGTAATAGAATTATTTATCGTATAAGAAATGATTTTAATAATTCATATATTGGTTATTCAGCTTCATCATTAGGGAGGATAAAGGCTCATCTTTATAATCTTGGAGCCCGACAGCGAGACCTATCCTCTATATTTGGCGGTACCAAGGTTGTTACAGTTCGACCAACCAAGAAATTTGAATATATAAAATCAAAAAATATAAAAGAGTGGTATATTGATATTATGGATATGGACTGTGGGGAAGAAGACTTCCCTTCCCTAGAAGGGAAGCGTCTTTATGAAGAAGTAATGTCTGGCAAGAAGGTTATTAATTCCGTCATCCCACCAGGATTTATTCGTACACCGTATTTATATATAAGTCAATATGATGAAGAAGTGGGATTTTATAATTGAATATAATAGATAAATTTACAGATTATTATTATGCTTTAATTATACTTTTAGATAAAAAATGTGGTGAATGCAGAAGATGGAAATATACCAATTATTGTTCTTTTAAAGATAAACACGGTGTGTTGTCAGATGAAGCGGCATGTAGATATTGGGAAAATCGTTGATTAGTGAAGGATTAAATGGTCAACCCGTTCGAAAAAACCAAGTGGATTAGTTTATATAATAAAAAAATATATAAAATAACCGGTCTTCTTCCAAATGGTAAAATTATTATAAACGATCCTATAGCTCAATATATGACTATTGAATACTTCTATCATACATTTATCAATAAAGATTGCTGGGTTAATAAAAATCTTTATCAGAAGTATTTAAAAGATGTGATTGTATTTACATTATTAAACACTGGTGAAGATATGGATTTAAATAATAATAAATATAAAGAATTTAGAAAATTTATTTTTCGTATATTCCAGACCAAACCATTGTCATAACTCTTCTATATTCATAATCATCCAGGGGATATAAATCTGCATAAAACCAAACACTCCCCTTATCTAGAAGTCTATCTGTCATTATTATTACCGGATCACCATACTTAATTAAATCAACGATATAAAATTCATCCATTTCACCCTTAAATAGGTAATATTGTCGAGTACCTGGTTCTTGAAGATATTCATATACAGTATTATAATCTATCATAGTTGTGCACTGGTTGTTTTTATATAAGTTTTGAGTGTATCTTCTATTGTTGGTTCTCTATCATTTTTTTCTAAAAATGAAGAAAAAAATCTTTCAAATGAAATAAAACCTTCATAATCGGATGGATATACTTTACCCATAGAAGCTAATTTATTCCATATATATTTTGCTTGTTTCCACGAGTCCGGCAGTTGTTGCCTTGTCATGTCTACAACTTCGTTTATAACATTTTTAAACTTCATATCCCATCCTTTTTGAGAAACATAACATGTGCATCTTCTATACACTGTTCTATTGGTTTACC
>JBPOHM010000021.1:0-1504 GCA_052035585.1 Bacillota bacterium | reverse complement strand
AACTGAAAAATTAACAGGAATCAATATAGATACATCTATTACATTAATGGAACAAGAGCTAAGTTGTAATCCAGCATGTAAAATTCCTGATATTTTGTATAATGTACAACATTTAAATGATGCTGCTATTAATTTATTGGATGGATTAATTGATTTAAAGCAAAGAATTTTGAATGATGTATTAGTTTGCTCAATATTTACAGTAAATTATCCATTATTAATTGAACATATCTTAAGGGAAGCAAAATTATATAGACAATATGTATGGATGCTTCAAAATGGTATGGATATTAACAGCATGGATATGAAGCAGGTAGAACTTTTCTGGAATCAAATTATGATGGAGCATGCTCTATTTATACGAGGATTGCTTGATCCAACACAAGAAGAATTAATAGACACTGCAAATTCATTTGCAAATGAATTTAAAGAATTAATTGAAGAAACTAAAGCCGCAACAGAAATAACTATGCCGATTATTACAAATGAAGCTATTATTGAAACATCAAAATATGTTAAATTTAAAACAGCTGGAGTTCAAGGAGTCACTGAATGTAAAATAAGGTCATTAATACTACCACTATTAGCAGATCATGTTTTAAGAGAAGCAAATCACTATTATAGAATACTAGAAAACAGCTAGTATAAATAAAGATTATAAATAGTAAAAACCAGCCAATTTGACTGGTTTTTTCAATAGATTCTTTCTATCAATGCATGAAGAATCTAACAAAATATAATAAATAGAGGGGGAATTCTTTATACATATAATATACACATGTTTTTTAATTCTAATCGCAATAAAATATTAAATTTTTGTAACAACTATATAATATTATATAAAACCTTAATAAAACAAGTATTGACAATATCAAAGCAATAACTTAATATTATTTTAAAAGATTTAAAATTTCACCACAGAAAGGCCAGTATAATGAAAACAATAAATTTAGTTATGATAGTTAAAAATGAAGAGCGTTGCTTAGCACGTTGTTTAGAAAGTGTTAAAGGATTAGTTGATAATATTATTATTGCTGATACTGGTTCTACAGATTCAACAAAAGAAATTGCATTATCATTTGGAGCAAAGGTTTTTGACTATACTTGGAAAAATGATTTTTCTGATGCTAGAAACTATGCATTATCAAAATCAGATAGTGATTGGAATTTAATTTTGGATGCAGATGAATACTTAACATCAGGAAGCAGACAGGATATATCGGAATTCTTAGAAAATACCCAACAATTAGGAGCTATCCAGATAAAAAATGCTTATATGGATAATAATGAACTTAGTTATGCCATAGGTTATATACCTAGACTTATATCTAATGGTATTAAATTTACACGAAAAATCCATGAGCAAGTTGATAGCAATTTACCAATTGTATATCTTCCACTTACTTTTGACCATGATGGATATCTCTTACCTACTAAGGGAGATAGAAATTTACCTATTTTATTAGATGAATTGAAAGATAAACCAAATGATAGCTACTTACTT
>JBPOHM010000300.1:0-10274 GCA_052035585.1 Bacillota bacterium | reverse complement strand
GATACTCCTCTATCAAATGTACCTACATAGATTATATTTTGTTTTTTAGGATTAAAAGCAATAGCGAGAATCTCGTTGTATGCAACATTATTATCAATTATTCGATAAAATTTGAACCTTTCGTTTTTACTGTATGACTTAAATAATCCACTTTTTGTACCTATGAAAATAGTTCTATCTTTCCAGACTTTAATAAAATTTATTCTGTTAAACTCAACATTTGCTTTTTCCCACTTAACACCGTGATCGTTAGTATAATAAAATTGGTTATATGTTCCCGCATAGATATAATTAACATCACTTACATCAAGCTCAACTGATAGAACTCTTTTATCTTCTAGATTCTTGCCTATAGATATCCAATCCTGACCAAAATTAGTTGTCTCAAAAACACCATGTTTGTTTGCGCCTGCTATGTAATGTCCTTCAATGCTATTATCCATAACCAAAGAAGTAATGACCCCACCAGTTAATCCATTGTTCAGCGGATACCAAACATCTTCTTCTTTTTGAGCCTTCACATAGTTGGTGTTAATATAAGAATTAAAAGTAAACATTAGAACTAAAATTATTAAGAAAGAAATTGATTTAACTTTCATCGTAAATCTATAAACTCCTTATTTTAATTTAAAAGTAAAAACATTTTTTCCAATCTTAATTTGATCATTATTTTCTAAAATTTTACTTTTTATCTTCTTGCCGTTAACAAAAACACCATTGCGGCTATTTAAATCATTTATAACAAATTTGTTACTTTTATTGATTATTTCAGCATGCATACGGCTTACTTCTAAATTGTCTAATTTAATATTACAGTCTGGCATTCTACCAATTGTAAATGGTGTTCTTCTTATCGGTATAATTGTATCTTCATCGGTTAAAAGTGAAGCCTCTTTAGGTTTTTGTATTGAAGTTATTATTAATATAACAATAGCAAATACTAAAATAAGCCCGAAAAAAACAATTAGTATATTTTTTATAGGTAAATTTACTAAATTAGTTAATAGAGATGAACCATACCCAGATTTAACTTCATTTAATTCTCCATGAGTAAAGATATCTGTCGTTAGGGATTGATTCCATGAATTTTCTTTATCAACAGTTAATAGAGCAAAAGCTCTATAATCCGATGGATTCGAAAGTCTATATGATGAAGTGTTTTTCGTTTTTGGTATAGAGATAATTTTTGGTGTTTTATATTTTGGATTAAATTCATATAAATTATATCTTGAAATACCAGACAAAATCTGTTCAGATGCATCCCACTTTAAATTTATCCTCTGATTTTCAAAAGAAAAATTAACTTTTGATACATTTGGAGGTGAAACATACTCTTTATCAGTAGCTCCATCAGCATTTAAATCTCTCTTAATTTTAACACCATTTGCTAAAGCTGATAAATTAATAGTGAATATATCCAGTTGACCTTTTTTCACAGGAACTTTTTTAGCCTCATAAAAAAAGTTTTTCTTATTAACGCTTCCGAAGGCTGATAAAGTATAAAGACCTTTACCAGTTCCTAATACATTTATATCATAGCTTCCTTTTGGATTAATTACCGTAAATGAATTCGTTTCAAAATCATAAAATGCATCCTTTATTTTCTTTTCTGGTGATATTAAGCCAAAACTATCAAATTTATGTCCTTTTTCATCCGAGATAATTAATGTTGCTGGACTTCTAAGAAATATTGCAAAGTAATCGTATATTGGACTTACTTTACTGTCTTTTAAATCAATCCAGTAATCCTTCATCTTTTCAACATAGCCATATCTTTGTATATCTTTAACCATTTGAAAGACTTCTTTTTTTGTTCTTAAACCGGAGTGGTCAGACCAGAGGAAATAATATTGATCAGCTTCTGTTAAATATACACTATCAGCTCTTATAAATCCATCTGAACCTTCTCCTTTTGAGTATTTCTCTAACAATAGATCTAAAGATACTGATATCATATTTTTTAGAGCATCAAATTCTAAAGGTGCTATTCCTGCGATTGTCACATAATGTACATCTGGATTTAACAATTCTCTTTTTTTATCCTCTTTTCCTGGATATTTTTTCCCGTAATTAAGAATATTAAGAAATATACTATTTGTAATTAACTCTTGTTCAGAAAAAATACCTATATATTTTTTCTTTAAAATTATACTAATTAAATCTATTTGTAATTTAGGCAAATCTAAAAGTCCAATAGGTTTATAATCAGACAATGATTTTAATTTGTTTAGCCCTTCATAATAATTATCCAATACATTTTTTAAAACACCGTGATTAGGTGTTCCAAGCATTATTAACCTTCTTGCAGGCACAGGCTTACTTTGATCATACAGCTTTAATCCAAAATCGCCACATTCGATATATGTTCTTGCCACTAAGCCTCCCATACTATGGGCAATGATATCAATATTTTTGACTTTTTCTCTTTCAATAATCATAGAGACTTCGTCTGCAAGATTTTTAGCATATTTTGTAATAGATTGATGAGTTCCAATTGATGATAGGAGTTTTTCGGATTGACAATAATTACTTATGTATATTACTTTGTTTTTTAAACTATTAAAACTTTTATTCTTAACTTTCATAACCTTGTTTATATCCATTTTCCAAAACATATGCTTTTCGCCATATTTCGCATTTGTGTCATCAATAAAAACAAAATCTGTAAATTTTTCTACTTCTTCTTTTCCAAGTAATAATGAATTACTGTCAGGATCTATGCTAAAATAAGAAACATAATCTTTCCAATAATCAACGGGCGAAAATGATCCTATTGGATTCCAGCCATGAACAAGTAATATAGGAACGTTTATTCCTTCTTTAGGTAAATTGTAGTCTCTATCGCCATAAATCCATTCATTGGTTTCTTTGTCAAGGTTAGCAACTCTAACATTTACTCCTTCACCCTTTTTTCCTTCTGCTTCTGACATATAAACAATCTCATATTGATTATTTAAAATTCTCGATATTCTTTGATACAATTCTTTGATTTCATTTAAAGATGGAGTTTTATAGAAACGTCCTCGAGTATTTGATGATATTGTTTTCAGTAAATCCTCATCAATTGAACCAAATTGAGGGTTGTAACCAAGGTATCCTATTGAGTATATTGGGGCTTTACAACTCAAAGATCCATTTATAGCTTTTTCTCTTGATCCAGCGACATTCATAGTATCGACACCATCAGAGAAAATTATTATAGCATCGCTTTCCTTCGTCTGTTTTGAAATGTTGTAGGATAAATTCAGAACATTGTGAAGATTTGTTGCTCCTCCTGCATATATTTTTGAAATTGTAGAGATTAATTCTGTTTTATCTGAAATAAAGCCACCATAAATATCATTTATGTATTGATTGAATAGAATTAATTGAACCTTCCAATTATCTGGCATTAAGTTAACAAATTCTATAGCTGCACTTTTCAATTCCTCTATGGGCTCACCCTGCATACTACCGCTAATATCTAATAGCATAATAATGGATAAGGGTTTTGTGCCTTTTAAAGAACGAACTGAAATAATTTTTCTTTTTATTCCATTTTCATAAACCTTGAAATCATTAATAGTTAAATTCTCAACTGGTTCGTTATTCTCATCTACAACCGAGACTGTCACTTTTACTGTAGGATAATTGGTTGTTATAACTTCACTGATTGCTACTTTTGAATTATTTACAATAACGGTTGTTACCGCTGATGCAGTAAACAAAAAAGTTTGAAGTATAAAAAAAATGATGAATAAGAAAACAAATGCCTTTTTTAGAATTTTATTCATATAGTTTCCTCCAGAGTCAAAGTAATAGTCTGGGTTTTAGAATTCCAATCTACTTTTGCCCCTAATTCTTCTCCAATAAATCTTAAAGGTACCAATGTTCTACCGTTTATGATTATTGGAGGTGTTTCTAAAGTAACTACCTTTGATGGTATTTCTAATTCAGGAGGATATTCTATTTTAGCTTTTATACTATTAATCCATAAGTGAATGAATTTATCTTTGTATGTTATTTGTACTTCATTGGTTGGGTGCGGAATAAAATCAACTTTAGCCCCAAAAGCTTCTGCTATAAATCTTATAGGAACAAGAGTTCTTCCATTTCTAATTATAGGAGGAGAATCTAAAATATGAGGCTCATCGTTAATGAAAGCAACTCTATCGCCTATTGTGAGTGTAATGATAATAATTTTCCTTACTTTATAAGTAATAGTTATCAATTTAGAAGTTTCATTTCCTACATTATCAGTTGCTTTTATATAGAATGGATTCATCCCTTCTGTTAGGTTCACTTTTTTTTCAAATTTACCATCGATAGATAAATCTACTCTTACATTGTTAATAAGGACTTCTGAAACTCCGGAATCCTGGTCTATAGCATAACCTGAAATTGTTATTATAGGCGTATAGACTATTTCGTTTTCACCCAGACTTAATATTGTTAAAATTGGAGGGTCGATATCTCTTAAAATTAAGATTTCAACCTTTGTTGATAAATCTACATTATTTGTTGCAACTATAGTAAATTTATTATTTCCAATATTAAGACTTAATGAATTTGATTCAAAATATCCATCATCATCAAATTCAACCTCTTTACCATTAATTGTGATTTTCTTAATTCCACTTTCTTCATCAATTGCTCTCCCAGATATGGAAATTGAATTATCCTTTGTTTTAAAGTTATTTTCAGGATAATCAATAATTAACTCTGGAGGTGTATCATCAATAATGTTAACCGAAACAGGGATATTTTTATCACCTCCATTAGTTATTATTTCAATTTCTCCATTACTTTCTCCATAATTAAGCTCATCAGTATCAATACTAATTGTGATATATTGAGAATTCTTTGTAATTTTATCCGGTTCAATATTAATCCATCTTTCACGAGTTGTAATCTCACCACTTAAATCTCCACTTCCTGAATTCCAGACTTTAATCCTTTTCTCTAATTTGTCACCTTTTTTTGCATCTCCAAAATCAATTTCATCATCACTCACTTCAAGTATTGGTTTCTCAATTTCATAACAGTAAATAGATTCCTTTCCTGAAAAAATAACGAAATTACTATAAGCAGCTATTTGAACTATAATATCGTTGTTAATTGTATCTTCCCAGAGAATTTTTCCGTCTTCTGTATTTAAGATTTTTATGAAAGTTTTATTCTTTGTAACAGGAATTTCTTCCCATTCATATCCGGCACAGATTATATAGCCATCTGTTATGCACATAGCAGAACCATCGCCATCATCAAAACAATTTTTTCTCCAATTTAGTTTCCCTTTTGATTTGTCTATGCTATAGATGTAGCCATCCCGACATTTTATATAAATGTTATTATTATCTTGCATCGGAGAACAAGACCAGTTAATACAATTTGTCTGTTTAAAAGACCAATTTCTTTTCTTATCTATAGAATAAGATTCTACATACAAATCAGCCTTTCCATCTTCAGGGTTAATATATGTCCATGATACATAAATATTTTTATCATCAGAAGATACAGATGGAAGAGAGTAATTTTTATATGAATTATCAATTTTCCATTCTATCTCACCAGATTCATTCGAAATAAGATATATTATTGCATCATTTCCGCTGGCTATAATATTTTTATCATTATCTCCTTTTATTGAGTCATTAGGCACAATAATGTAATCACTAACTTTGCAGGGAGGAGTATCACACATGTTAATATTATACCATGATGAATTTAACTCAGCCTCCCAGATTTCATCACCGCTTTCTTTATCAATACAAATTATTTCTCCTTTTTCTGATTCCCATTGCGATTCGTCAATCGAATCAGCATAAAAGGTCTGGCAAAAAATATATTCTTCACTTAAAACCAAAGAGCCAAAAATTGCTCCATCTATAGGTGTTTCCCAGATTTCTTCGCCATCATTAGCAGATATGCAGTACACTGTTGAATTTCTGTTTGAATTCCAGCGATTACTCCATCCATCAGTTGTAGCGAAATAAATTGTATCATTATTCTGGTCCATAGATACGCCAGTAAAACACAACCTTCCAGAAACATTAGTATCCCATTTCTCCATACCACTTTTTATATCAAATGCTTGAATTAATGTTTTCCTGGTATTTGATGAAGGTTCAGGCATACTTGCAGTAAAAACTGTTCCATTTAAAATTGCAACTTTTCCACTTAATTCTCCCGGAAAATCACCTTCGGAATAATGTAGTGACCATTTATATTTTAGCGAAGAAGACATTTCACAATCAGAATAACCTGTATTTTTGTTATCATGAAGGTATGATAACCATGGATCGTTTCCAAGAGAATCATTATCATTAACGGAAGCCTCTAAAAACGGATTTATATTCATAAAAAATAAAAGTAATAATATTGTGACTATCTTATGAAATATCCTTAATTTGCTCACGCTTTTCTCCTTCATACAAATAGTATTAACTCCCTTATTTTACTAAATTTACATTTATGATAATTCCATCTCTATCAACATTAATATAACTTTCATACCTTTTGTAACCATCTTTCCATATCCAGATTTTATGCATACCTTTTTTAACGTTAAATGTTGCAGGAGTACTCGAACCAGCATAAACTTCATCAATGTATATTCTTGCATCAGGTGGTGAACTATTGAACTTAACACTATATTCATCTTTTATTCCTGAAGGCGGCTTAATCACGATGGGTTTTTCTTGTTCTATAGTCTTAAATGTCCACACGAAAGAAGAAGGACCGTAACCATATTTATTACCTGCAACTACTTGCCAGGAATATGTTCTACTATAACTCAATATCCCATAAGGTAAAATAAATTTATTAGATTGAATTTTCTGGTTGTTCCTGTTAAATAATATTTTACCTGTTACGTTATCTTTAATAATTAATTCGTAAAATGTTGCTTTTTCAACATTTGTCCATTGAAAGGTTGGATTAAGCGCTACATTATTACTTTTGTTAGTAGGTGATTCAAGTGTAGGAATCCCTATATCAAGCACAAGAACAATTTTTTTAGTTATCTTCTGATTATTGTCAGGAATATTTATCTCAAAGATGCTTGAATCTTTATATCCCTCTTTTGACAACTTTACATTATATGTCCCACTCTTTTCAATACATTCTATAGGAGTATCACCTATGTAAACATCATTCAAGTATACAAGTGCATCTGGTGGTTCTGACTCTATCCTTGCTATACCATATTTAGAGCGTTTGGTTTTTATTTCTATAGGTTTCTCTCTCTCTTTTTTTTCTTTGTAAGATACTTTTTCAGTGATGAGGTTTAAAGTAAAATGAAGGCTTTTTCTCTCCCCTGCTTTAATAGTAATTTTTTGAATTTCTCCATAATATCCAGTTTTAGTTAATTTTAAAATATGATCTCCAGGAGATAATTCTATGTACTCTTTATTTGCATTAGGTTTTAATTCTGTAGAAAAGCCCTTAAAAACATCGTCAATATAGATATTTGCTCCCTCTGGAGTGGTTGCAACAAACAAATAGCCGTAATTTTTGGAAGCAACTACTTTAGGAAGTGGTTTTAATGAGCAAGAAATAGATGTGGTATTTTTACTTTTTACTTCAACAAAAGTTCCATAATCTTGATAGCCATCCTTCTTAAGAGTTATATTGTGTAATCCAACTTCTAATTTATTGATCAAAAATGGAGACTTCTTTTCATAAAGCTTCCCATCAATATATATATTTGCTTCAGCAGGCTCTGTCTTTAAATTTAATGCTCCATATTTGTTTGAATTAATACCAACCAACCAAAAAATGATAACAACAAAACATACTACTATGGATGCACCAATAGAAGGTATTAAAATTTTAGATAAATTTTTATTATTACTCTTTGAAGGAGTTTTATACAGATTATTTGTTGATGTTTTGTAAGCTTGTTCAATTGGTTTTGTTGAAACTTTTTTATTTCTTAGTGCGTAAGCTACTTCTTCAGGAGTTTGAGGGCGTTTGTCAGGATTGGGATTCAAAGATCTGAGTATAACATTTGAAATCCAAGGTGGTATATCTGGATTAATAGCAGACGGAGATGCTGGAATTGTATTTAACTCTCTATCCATTATTTCAGCTGAAGTATTTCCAGGAAAGGGGTGTTTCCCTGTAATCATTTCATAAAAAATTACTGCTAATGAAAATAAGTCTGTTGTATGATTTATATTGTTTTGATATTTAGCAGGAGCTAATTGTTCAGGAGATGCATAACGCGGTGTATATATAAGGGTAGTCTGTGTAATATTGGAACTCTCTATTTTAGCTATACCAAAATCCATAACTTTTACTGACATTGTCTTAGTGTCTATCATTATATTTTCAGGTTTAATATCTCTGTGAGCCTGAATACCTTTATGATAAGCATAAGATAGTGCTGATAAAATTTGTAATATGATTGATAGAGCATGCTTCCATTCAAAAATACCATATTGTTTAAGATATTGTCTAATATTTATGCCCTGAACATATTCCATTACAATAAAATAGTAATTATCTATTTTTCCGTAACTATAAACTTTTACAATATTTGGGTGATCAAGAGTTATCCCAATTTTCACTTCTTTCTCGAATCTATTTAAGAAATCTTTATCTTGAGCCCTCCTGTAATCCATTATTTTTACAGCAAATGTTTCACCTGTTTGAATGTCTCTTGCCATATAGACAGTAGCCATGCCTCCAAAACCTATTAGGTCTATTAGTTTATATCGTTTGTTAATAATAGATCCGATTTGAATCATTGTATTATCCTATTTCTTGATATAATGTTTGTATAAAACAAATTACTTATTTTACTCTTTCTCACTTTTCTCCTTATTGTCTCTTCAGAGTAATATTATTAAATTTTGTTTGTGGCTTTTCCCCAAATTTGATTTTGAAATCTTTATCCACCTCATATGGGCCTCTCTCTAAATGTAATCTATATTCTCCTTCGGTTAGATTAGGGAATTCTTTAGAATAAGTTTCTTTAGTTATTGTTTTTGGAGGAGTTGATAGATCTTGCCATTCCCCTTTTTCATTTTTCTTTCTTAGGTATAAAAGTGCTGTAAGGTTTTCACTAATGTCAGTTTCTTTACTAAATGTAAGCTCAATTGTAACATTAATTTTAAAGTTAGATTTAGCTATTGTAAGTGGAGTATCTTTACCTTTTGTTATTGTTATTTCGTTTTCATAAAACCAACCAGATGGAGTTAATTCGATTCTAAATTTATACTTACCTGGATTAAGTTTATCAATGGTAAAGCTTTTATCTTTATTGGTTGGAGTAAAATTTGCTTTTTCTACTTTTCCATCAATAAGTACTTTTAAGGTTTTATTAAATAATGTATTATTAAAGTTAAGAACTAATTTCCCAGTTTCTGGAGGTTGTGGTTTAGTTTTGCTCCCTCCTATATTAGATGATGATGGTGGTGGTGTTATAGTAGTAGTAGGTTTCTCTACAGTAGTAAAAGTTCTTTTATCTCCTTTGATGTTAATTTGAAACTTTCCATTAATTGAATGCTTTACAACTTCAATATTCCAGATATAAGTTTTATTGTAATCTAATTTCTCATTAGGCGAAAGTAAATAGGAAAATTCTTGAGTAGAAGAGTCTTTCTTAAGTTCTTTCGCTTTAAACTCTTTTCCATCAAGAAGAGGTTTTTCTTCACCTTCTTCTCTAACATATAACTTAAATGCATCTATACTATCTTCATCTTTAGCTTTCCACTTAAATGTGGGAGTTAATGAAACATTTTTTTGGTTGGGTGCTGGTTCAATTAGTTCTGGCTTTTCTAAGGGTGGTGTTGTGAATTTCCATTCATTAGATTCATTATTAGTTAATTCTTTTCCTTTTGAATTAACTGGTACTACATACCAACAGTATGTAAAGCCTTTGAATAGTTTATCGCTGGGAATGGTATATGTAATAACCTGTTCTTTACTATCATTGTTATTTTTATTATCTTTGATTTCTTTACTATTATCTTTATTCTGCTCTGTTTTAGGTTTTACAGTATCAAATAATTAATCTTTTCCAAATATGGAATCTTCTACTTCTTTACCTTCTTTATCTTCACCTTTATCTAATTGACAAACATATAGGTGATACTTATCTGCTATAGGTAATCCTTTCCAGGATAATTTAAGTCCATTTTTCTTAAAATTAGTAAATTCTTCAGGAGTTATTTCTTTATTATTTAATGGTTCAACTAATTCTACATTGGTTTTAGGAGGATAAATTATGTTCTTAATATAAGGAAATCCAAAATAACCAGCTAATATTATTGCAGCAATAACAGATG
>JBPOHM010000133.1:0-2083 GCA_052035585.1 Bacillota bacterium | reverse complement strand
ATAACATACTACATATTCATTTGCAATATTTAGTAATATAGTAAAAAAAAGAAATAAGTTATTAATTATTTCTCTTTCTCTAAATATTATTATATTAATCAACTTAGCTTATTTTCCTAAATATGCCTTTGGATTTTCTTCAGCATAATGCATACAACCAGCAAGTATAAATTCTTTTTCTTCTTCAGTTACATCTCTTATTATTTTACATGGATTACCTACAACTACAACATTTTCTGGTATTTTCTTATTTGGAGGAATTACACAACCTGCTGCTATTGTAGTACCTTTTCCTATCTCAGCTCCATCTAAAACGATAGCGCCTATTCCAATTAAAGCATTATCACCTATTGTACAGCCATGGAGCTTAGCACCATGACCAATAGTAACATAATCTCCAATTATTGTAGGATAATCCTTAGCTACGTGTATTATTGCTCCATCCTGTACGTTTGTATATTTTCCTATAACTACCTTATTAATGTCTGCACGAATTGTAGCATAGTACCACACATTGCATTTTTCACCTAGAGTTACATCTCCAGCAATTGCACATTCGTCAACTATAAAGCATGATTCATGTATTTTAGGAACTAAATTATTTAAACTTTTTATCATTATAATCTCCTATTTTTGTATTTTAAAATATTTTATCTAATTATATAAATTTTATCATAATAAAATAAAATCATCAAGTCAGAACTTATTACTATTGATATCTAATGTAAAAATTAATATAGAAATGTTCTTTATCTTGTTTATTCATTTATATATAAATATAATTTTATTGAGACATCATAAAATGGCATAATGGAGGTTATTATGAGTATATTAAAAATATCAAATTTAACACACAGCTTTGTTGATAAGCCACTATACAAGGATTCATCTTTTGAGTTGTATAAGGGTGAGCATATAGGAGTTGTTGGACAAAATGGTGCTGGTAAAAGTACCTTTATAAATATATTATTAGGAAAAGTAGTACCTGATAAGGCGATAATAAAATGGCAATCAAATATAAAAATTGGTCATCTTGATCAATATGCTGATATTAAAGAAAATTCAAGTATAATAGACTATTTACACAGTTCGTATAAAGAGCTATATGATATCGAACAAGAAATGAATAAGCTATATCAAATGAGCTCAATAACTAATGATGAAGAAATGCTAAAAAGAGCGTCTAGTTATCAAGAGTATTTAAGTGAGAATGATTTTTATTCTATAGACTATGAAATAAATAAGGTAGTAGTAGGTCTAGGACTTGATGTAATTGGAACAGATAAGTTTATTGAGGAGCTTAGTGGTGGACAAAAAACTAAAGTAATTTTAGCAAAGCTTTTATTAACATCACCTGATGTCTTGCTTCTCGATGAACCTACTAATTTTCTTGATAAGGAGCATGTAGATTGGCTAGCAAATTATTTAGAAGCATTTAAGGGTGCATTTATTGTTGTATCACATGATTTTGATTTTCTAGAGAAAATCACTACTGGTATTTGTGATATAGAGTTTGGAACAATAAAAAAATACAAAGGTAAATATTCAGAATTTTTAAGACAAAAGACATTTTTACGTGAGGATTATATAAGACAGTACAATACTCAACAAAGACATATTAAAGAGACAGAGGAATTTATACGAAAATATAAAGCTGGAATTAAAACAAAAATGGCTAGAGGACGGCAAAAGCAATTAGATAGGCTGGAAAGATTAGAGCCACCTAGCTTTGTAGATAAGCCAAGATTTGTATTTCCAAAAACTGAATTATCTACATTTAATGCACTAGTAGTTAAAAATTTAGAGGTTGGTTACTACTATCCTATTTTACCTAAATTAAATTTCTCTATAGATGGTGGTCAGAAAATAGTTATAACTGGATTTAATGGCATTGGTAAATCTACATTATTAAAAACATTAGTAGGTCAGATACCAAGTATCTCTGGTAGCTTTAAGTTTGCTGACAATGTTAAAATTGGATACTACGAACAAGACTTAAATTGGGCTGATACTAGCAAAACACCTTATGAAATAATATCAGATGCATATCCAGCTATTGTTAAAAAAGAAATTATTATGAACC
>JBPOHM010000333.1:0-2195 GCA_052035585.1 Bacillota bacterium | reverse complement strand
GCCAGTCATAGAGATACAGATCATGAAGCATTGCTGCTTCTATAAGTTCTTTTTCATTTGCATTAAGATGTAACTTTTTATTAATTAGATAACTAATCCATGCTACATTTATGCAATGCTCTAATGTAGTGGTTGTGCCATGTTGAATATACTTATCCATTTGCTTTACAACTTCAGAGCTGTAGTATTCTTTAATTAATTTGATAAATTCTTTTTCTCTAAATAGCTTTGTTATGCGATTTTTACATCTTGGAAGCCTATTAGCAGCAATACTCAAAATATCACTCCATTTCACGTAAAGGTTTTGAATATATTAAAGTATGTATCAACTTTCCATTTATAAATTCTGATTTCATTAAATCAACTTTATTTATATCAATTTTTATTTTTTCTATAATATCATTTAATTCATTAGCATTGAAGCTATCCATTAATGTAACTTTTCTTCCTATAGTTATATGTGGCTTATATTCTCTATCTTCAAGCTCAAAGCCATTATCTAACAAGCTTTTGTGTAATTTACTATTTATATTAAATAGGGTTTCATTATTTTCAATTCCTAACCAATATATATTTCCCTCTCGTCTCTTAAAATATCCTAGATTAGTTAAGCCAAATGTAAAAGCATCAAATTCTAGCTTGTTCATTATATCCTTTATTATATTTAATCTATTGCTTTGTATTTCTCCTAAAAATTCTACTGTAAGATGTATATGTTCATCTTCAACAAACTTACCCTGTATTGAATTTACTTTAACCTTATTAATAACTTCTTTAATTTGAGCTTTAACCTCATCCTTAAAGTTTAGTGCTATAAATAATCTAATATTAATTCACTCCTTTATGTTGCTGTCTTTATGTAATGAAATGCTGAATTTATACAAGATAATTAATCAAATACATAAAACTAGTATATCATATTTTCGGAAAATAATCTATAAAAATTGTAATATTAAAAAGAAAAACTCCTTTGTAATAATCAATGTAAGCTTGCTAAATTCTCTTCACTTTCTGCTCTTCCACTGTGTTTAATTTATATTTTAGCATTCTATCAAGCATAATGATTAACCAAGTAAATGATACTATAAAGATTGCTCTTTGCCATCAGTTGAAGCTTTGATAAGTCAAATAAGAACAGCTATGCCTTTTGGTACAAGGCAAGAGCAATATATTCAATATATAAGCTATCTTAAGAAAATAGACCAACTAGAGGATACTATCGATTTGATGGAGGATAGAGTGAAGGCTGATTACCGTATTGGTATAATCTCACGTGAAGAGTATAAAAATATCAATAGCATACTTGATTCTCTAGATAATCGACTTGATAGAGCAGAAAATTTTTAAAAAAAATCTATAGAATGGATGATTGATAGAAATCCTAATAAAATATAATAAATTTTATAACATCACAATAAAATAAAAATATCAAGACCACCACTTAGTTGTTGATCTTGATATAATTGTTATTGCTTTTAAAATGAAATGCTTTTATTTAACATTGTATAATTTTTTCATGTCCGAAAGGATAAAGTCGTAAAACAAACTCAGTGATCTTTTCTATCACTTATCTAAGCCAATTGCTTATAACGTTCAATTACAATTTACTGATTATTTCACTATAAAATCTCATTGCACCATTAATCTCATCTTCAGTAGGATTTTTCTTATTAATTCCTCCAATAAGCTTAAGTGGTCCAAATGTGTCAAAGCCTTTACAGTAATAAGTTCCAAGAATATTACACTTTTTTATAGAAAGAGTGTTCTTTATGCTTTTTGCAAAATCTGGTCCAGGTGCTCCACAGGTATACATTAGGAACACATTTTTGCCTTCTGGCATTTTCTCTTTAACTACTTCTTCAATTTCCTTATAAAATTTGCTATAGGCAACACCTGAAGCAATTCCAATGAGATCATATTCTTCAAGTTTAATTTCATCTTCCTTTACATTAAGAAGTGTGACATCATATTCGTTTTTTATAGCATCACAAAGTTTTTTAGTATTTCCATGATGCCAAGATTCATATAATATAGCTGTTTTCATTTTTATTCTCCTTCATTTTTCTCCCGTATTGTAAAGTTAAATGAAAATTGAGAACTCCTAACTCTCTGTGGTATAATGTTTTTGCTACAAAACCTAAATACCTCCCAGAAAGGAAGAAGTTCTCATGCAAAAAATTATATCAGTTTGTTGT
>JBPOHM010000344.1:0-15708 GCA_052035585.1 Bacillota bacterium | reverse complement strand
TTTTGAAGTAAGTGTCAAAGACCCGTCAAGTTAATGAGATATATCTCACATGTTATAACTATAGATAATCAAATGTTTCACTAAATTTGACATATAAGCTAATTTATATTATAATATATAGTAATTCATATCATTATTTACACAATAATATATTAATATCTAATTTAAAATCCCAATAATTTAGAAAGGAAATTTATGAATAGTAAAAATATCATTGCAATTCCAAAAGAAGTTGAAGGGAAAATTTGCATGTCCTGTCTTGAGAAATCTGATAATATTAGTAAAATTAGATTTAATAAGGTTGGATATGGCAGTGTATTTGATGGGGATGACACAGAGATTCATCTATGTGACAGTTGCAAAGAAAAGGTCAATATTGAATTATGGTGTAATGAGTTAATTATAAAAAAGGATGAAAATGGTAGGGTTTTATCTACAAAATATAAGTTTGAAGACAAGTTAATAACTTATTTAAATTCATTGCCAATTGAAGGTAGAGAATTGGTATTTAATAGATTTAATAAAAGCTGGATATGTCCATCAATTGATTCACAAGATTGGATAGATCAAGAGTTAGATGAATAATTGTTAAGCACTCTCATTTATGAGAGTGTATTGTTTTATATACCAAAATAAGAAAATATATTGAATAATATGATTCTACATGTTAACATATTAACACATTGTATTGAGAAAGTGAGGTTAATTTTATGTTAGATATGCTACTTAAAAGGAGAAGCTGTCGTAAATTTGAAAATAGGGCTGTGGAAGAAGATAAAAAGGAAAAGCTTCTACAGGCAGCACAGCTTGGGCCTACAGGAAAGAATACTATGCCATGGGAGTTTATAGTTATAGAGAATAAAGAAACTCTACAAAAGCTTGGCAATTGTCGTAATCCTAAACAGACATTTTTACCAGATACACCACTTGCTATTGTGGTATTAGGAGATACACATAAAACTGATACTTGGATAGAAGATGCTTCTATAGCCTCTATCTTAATACAGTTAGAAGCAGAAAAATTAGGTCTTGGCTCATGCTGGGTGCAAATTAGATTAAGAGAATCTAATCAAGGAATGAGTAGTGAAGAGTATGTAAAAAAACTCCTTGGTATTCCAGAACATATGGCTGTGCTTTCTATTATTGCAGTTGGATATCCAAGTGAGAAAAGTACTGCAAATACACTAGATAAAGTAGATAAAGCAAAAAATCATATAGAAAAATATTAATTTAAGGAGGGCAAAAATATGCCTTATATTGCAATTAACACATCAAAATCTTTAACAGATACACAAAAGGAAGAGCTAAAAACTGCTCTTGGTGAGAAAATCACAGTTATCCCTGGCAAGAGCGAAAGCAGACTGATGATTGACATTTCTGACAATCACACTATGTATTTTGCAGGTGAAAAACGCGAGCTTGCCTATATTGATGTTAGATGCTACAAAACAACAGAGTTTGAAAATAAAAAAGCTTTCACTGAGGTTGTATTCAATCTTGTACAACAGATAACAGGATTGCCACAGGACGCCATCTATCTTACATACAGTGAATTTGAAAATTGGGGTACTATGGGCACAATGAAATAATTTAATTGCCTTATGAAAAAATATATGTATTATAAAAATATACGTATATGGAATATTGAAGTAAATATATTAGGGGACTTTATGAAAAAATCAAGAAAGTTTATATTTATTATTACAATTATATTGATATTAGTATTGACTTCTTGTCAAGATAATTTGAACTCTCAAGCAGAAAAATCAAATGGAAAAATTCATTTGTATGGAGAAAAGCATAATATTCAAAAGATTCTTGATAAAGAATTAGAAATTTGGGGTGAATACTATACAAAAGATAATATGAGACATCTGTTTATTGAATCTCCTTACTATACTGCTGAGTTTTTAAATTTATGGATGAAATCTGATAATGATGATATATTTGAGGAAATATATAATGATTGGAAAGGTACACAATCATATTCAGAAAGTGTTAAGGAGTTTTATAAGAAAATAAAAAGTTTATATCCTGAAACGATTTTTCATGGAACAGATGTAGGTCATCAGTATGACACTATCGGGCAGAGATATTTAAATTATCTTAAGGATAATAATTTAGAAAATTCTGAGAAATATTTAATGACTGAAGAAATAATTGAACAGGGAAAGCATTTTTATAATTATTTTGATGATGAATATCGTGAAAATAAGATGGTAGATAATTTTATACGTGAGTTTGATAAGCTAAAGGATGAAAATGTAATGGGTATCTATGGAGCTGCTCACACAGTATTTGGCAAAAAAGCATATAAGAGTAGTGTCTATAACATGGCAACTCAATTAAAGGAGCTCTATGGTGATAATATTAGTTCTAATGATTTATCTTTATTAGGAAGATACATTAAGCCATTAGCAGTTGTTCTGTTTTTACTATTTATTGTCGTTCTGATTGGCATGTTTTTAATAATAAGAAAACAAAAGAAGAAAATATTATAGAGTAATATATAAATATTAAAAAAAGGTTATAGAAGTAAAATGTCTATAACCTTTTTAAATTGAACTATTAATATAAATTATTTTAAACTATATTAGAATCAATTTAAGGAATTATCTCATAAATAGTTCCTTGATTATAATTTGTTACATTAGGAGAAGCATAAGCACCTAAGTATATTTTAGTTTGATTTATGTTTGTTCCAAGACAAGTATAAAAAGCTCCTTGAGAAGCAAATCTGTTATTAGTCTCTATTATTTCATATTCGTTTAGTTTAAAGTCTGTCATTAATTTAGTGTGAGCTAATACTCCACTAAAGTCAGTAAACAATACACTTCCTCTTAAATCAGGTATAGCAGTTCCCATATAAGGTTGAACTCCTGTAATTGCAGTTCCATTAAATTTACCTGGACGAGGATCTACATGAAAATATGTCGTAATAGGTGTAATTCGATAATCCAATACTTCTATTGCTTCATTATAGTAAGCAATTGTTTTTTCATTTAATCTAGGATTGTTAGGGCATACTTTAACAAATGCAGTTGGAAAAGTTCCTTCCCATACACGCCAACCAAGATTAATAAAATTATTTTTATTTGACATGTTTGGATTTGCTAAATATGATTGTACAAGCTGATTGACAGGTATTGGTACATAATCAATAAATGAATAAATAGCTTCTTCTAAATCTTGCCCAACATTTCCAACATATTTAATGTATTCATTGAAATAACGTTGATATGATATACCTGGTATGTTTCTAACACCTTTTGCTATAACCGTAAGTGCTTCTTGAACAGGAGTAGTTAGCTCATCAAAGCGTGTAACTGCAGGAGGGTTATTCACATATATATCCTTACTTACATCAATTTCAATAATTTTACCGGCAATCTCCATGTCATTTTGACTCAAATTAAAAGGGTCATATCCTAGACCACCATCTCCAGTAGTTAATACTAGATTTCCTGATTCAGGTGAGAAATTCAGACTATTAACACCATTATGATTCATAAATGGTCTTCTTAAATTAAGTAATGTTCTTTGTTTCCTTGCTTGACCATTGGATTGCCATACCCACTCTTCAACTGTATCTATGTGATCAAATTGAGTTTCTCTATTTACCCACTTTAAATTTAATGTTTCTGGATTACAAGGATTTGGTTGAAATGATTCACGTAGAGCACCTGGACCTTGTGTTCCTGCTAAAGAATAATGTAAATAAAATAAGCCATTTTCATTAAAGTTAGGATGAAAAGCAAGTCCTAACAATCCCCGCTCATCATAACCTCCATTGGCTCCTAATCTGATGACTTGTGAGCGAATATCTAGAAAGATTCTTATATTATTTCCTGATAGATAAAATATTTCTCCAACTTGTGTTGCAATAAATAAGCTTTCTGATAAATCACCTGGTAGTATTGCAGTTTTTATAACAGTAGGCAAATTAATATTATTAACTAAAGTTTGTAAATTTACTTTAACCATTATTTGTTTCAAATCTCCTTTTTTTAATATTAATATGACTTATTTAATTCTAATAGTACTATGTGTTTAAAATAAATTGAAATTTACTGTATATAAATGCAAATAAAAAAACACATATTAATATTTTATAAATACTCTTATGTGTTTTAGATTAAACTTATGTATTAAATTATCTCTTATTATTTATGTGTTCACGTATTTTGTCAAAGGTCTCTTGGCTTATTACATGTTCAATTCGGCAAGCATCTTCTAAAGCTACCTTTTCATCAACACCTAAAGCAATTAACCAGCTTGAAATATGAGTATGTCTTTCATATACAGATTTTGCAATTGCAAGACCATCCTCTGTAAGAGTAATGCAACCATCTGCATCTACATTTATATGTCCACTTTCTCTTAGTTTTTTCATAGCAACACTTACACTAGGCTTAGAAAATCCCATCTCATTAGCAATGTCTATAGAACGCACTGTACCAAGCTTATTTTTCAACATCAGAATAGTTTCAAGATAATTTTCTGCTGATTCATAGATATTCATATATATTTATTTCCTCCTTAGCCTTATACGCCAAAGTCTTAGGAACAATAGAACTGATAAAAGCGTATTTTATTAATGTATTTATATTATCAGAAAATGACTAAATTTACAAGTTTATTTTTTTTATATTATTTTTATATTTACTATTGACAAAGTAAGTTAGTCGTGATAAACTCAAATTAAGTTAGTTATAACTAACTTAAAATTTGTAATTGCTTAGTACAATGGAGGTTTCAAATGTGTGTTGTTATTGTTGGTGGGAATGAATGCATGGTTTGTCAATATAAAGATATATGTCAAAACTACGGATACAAAGCGAAAGTATTTGTAAAAGAAAAAGGTGCTCTAAAAAAGAAATTGGGTAATCCTGATTTATTAGTATTATTTACAAATACAGTATCACATAAAATGGTACACAGTGCTGTTGACGAAGCAAAACGAAATAATATTCCTATTGCTAGAGTGCATACCAGCAGTGCAACTGCTTTGAATCAAGTAATGCTTGAACATTGCAAGTCAGTTAGTTAATACTAACATAGATGTATAGCTAACAGTTGTTACTTGACATAAATTAAGGGTAGTATTATTTAATTAAAAGAAGGAAGGTTACATATATGAATAAAGTTGCTATAATATTTTGGAGTGGAACTGGAAACACAGAGAAAATGGCTGACAAGGTTGCTGAAGGGGCAAAATCTTCTGGAGCTGAGGTTGATAATTTTACAGCTTCTGAATTTTCATCAGATAAGATTGATAATTATGATGCTTTTGCATTTGGTTGTCCATCAATGGGATCAGAAGTACTTGAGGAGAGCGAGTTTGAACCAATGTTTTCAGAATGTGAAGCTAAGTTAAAGGGTAAAAAACTAGCATTGTTTGGCTCTTATGGATGGGGAGACGGACAATGGATGAGAGATTGGGAAGATAGATGTGCTAGTAATAACATTATACTTTCTTATGAAAGTGTTATTTGTAATGGGGAACCAGATACAGATACAGAAGCTGAGTGTATTGCATTAGGTCAATCACTTGTATAGTATTTAAATTAAAATAATTATGGCTTATATTATAAATTAGTATTTATTTAGTTAAAAAAGTGCGTTCTTAATATTATTAAGAACACACTTTTTTAATAAGTAGAATTGAATTAAGTTACTATATATTTGCATCTTCAGGCAGAGTCTTATAACACCACCACCATTGTCTACATGATAAACCCATTTCTGCAGCATTTGTTTTTCTTTGCTCTATTTCTTCATAGCTTTCTGGAGCAGGAACCATTACTGGCTGACCTTGAAACCAATTTGCTGGTGTGACAACACCATACTCATCTGAAACCTGAAGAGCAGTAAGTAATCTTAAAATCTCTGGGATATTTCTTCCATTTGTTATAGGATAAATTAAAACTGTTCTAACAATTTGATTAGGGTCTATTATAAGTACATTACGTGCAGCCACAGCTTTAGTTGCAAATGGTGAAATCATACCATATTGTCTAGCTATAAAACCACCTATATCTGATATAATAGGGAAAGGTATTATAACGCCTTCCTCATCATAAATTGCATTTAACCATGCTAGATGTGTAAGATTGCTATCTACACTTAAACCTAATAACTGAGCATTTCTTTCTTCAAATAAATTATATATATTAGCAAATGAAAGAAGCTCCGTTGTACAAACGGGACTAAAAGCAGCTGGATTTGAAAAGAATACTACCCATCTACCCTTAAAATCAGACATTGTAATTGTACCCATTGTTGTTTCAGCTGTAAAATTAGGAGCTTGCATTCCTATAGACATTAGTCCACAATTAATTAAAGGTGGCTCATTAATTAAAATGTTTTCTGCTGGAACTGACAAAATACCATAATTTTTTCTGCTCATTGCATCACCTCATTTCATTTTATGCTTAATAAAAATTTTGTGCTTATTTAAATAACTAGTTAATATAATTAATTAAGATAAAAAATTATTTCTATTTCAAGTAAAACGTTTGCAAACGCATTATAAGTTTGTTAAATTTATATTTAAGTAGAATAATGCAAAAATTACTTTTTTTATTTTAAGTTTTGATATATAATTATATAGATGAGGAGTAATGTAATAACTATATACCATATAGTGGAGGATGTTATGAAAATTGATGAAATTATCAAATTTTTAAATGCAACATGTCTTACTGAAAAGGTAGATAAGGATTATAACTATGCATTTGCAAGTGATTTGATGAGTGATGTATTAGCTCTTGCAAGCGATGCTGCAATTCTTATCACTGGCTTGAACAACCCTCAAATTGTCAGAACAGCAGAAATGCTAGATATTTCCCTGATTATTTTAGTTCGAGGAAAAAAACCAAGTGAAGAAATCTTAGCCATTGCCAATGAAACAAATATAACTATACTAACGACAGATATGACAATGTATGAAACTTGTGGTAGGCTGTACAATGCAGGAGTTTTAGCATTACCTATATGAAAAATCTAAAATTACTAAAGAGATATACATATGAAATTATTGCAAATGATTTCAACTTAGCAGGCAAAGGCTCAAGTGACATAAAAGCAAATTTAAAAAATTTAGGAATAGATCCAAAACTCATAAGAAGAGTCGCTATTGTATCTTATGAGGCAGAAATAAACATAGTTATACATTCATATGGTGGAAAATTATATTGCGATATTTATAAAGACAGAATTGTAATAATTTCAGAGGATACAGGACCAGGTATACCTGATATTGAGCTTGCTCTTACTGAAGGTTACTCTACAGCATCAAGTAAGGTTAGAGAGCTAGGCTTTGGAGCAGGTATGGGATTACCAAATATGAAAAGATGGTCAGATGAATTTAATATTACTAGTCAAAAGGAAGGCACTAAAATAGAAATGACAATTTTAATTCAATAAATCTATTGAAAGGGGTGCTAGCATGGATTTTTCGATTCTTTTAGATGAAAATAAGTGCAGAGGCTGTACAAATTGTATGAAAAAATGTCCTACTCAAGCGATTAGGATAAAAAATGAAAAAGCTGTAATTGATACAATAAAATGTATATATTGCGGTGAATGCATAAAAGCATGTCCATACAATTCTTATACTACAAGCAATGTAGTTGATAATAATATAATAAAAAATAAATATTCAATTGTAATCCCATCTACTACTATATATGGACAGTTTCCTAAAGGAACAAGGTTAAAGGATATTCAAAATGCTATTAAAGGCTTAGGCTTTTCATATTTATATGATGAAAGCTATGCTGCTGAATTAGCAGCAAAGGTTATTAATGAAAAGGTTAAAAAACAAAGCTCAACTAAGCCTATGATTTCTACAAATTGTCCTGCAATAGTTAGATTAATCAAGATAAGGTACATGTCTTTACTAGATAATCTTGTCACAGTTGAATCTCCTATGGAAATTGCTGCAAGACTTGCAAAACACAATGTTCATAATGAATTTGACATACCAATAGAAGATATACTAGTATATTATATTTCACCTTGTCCAGCTGAGCTTCTTACTATAACTAACCCTATAGGAGCAAAGCATTCTAGTATTGATTATGTAATACCTTTAAATTCTATTTATGGGGAATTAGTAAGAAAGATTTCAAAAAATGATTTTGATTTAGGTGCTGAACCATCAACAGAAGGTATAAAATGGGCATATTCTGGTGGACAATGTGAAACAACTCGTATAGAGTCTTCGATTTGTGTCCATGGAATAGAAAATATAATTGATATTTTAGAAGAGATAGAAAATGGTAAGCTAAATGATGTGGATTTCGTAGAGCTATTAGCTTGTACTGAAGGATGTGTTGGTGGAGCATTTACTGTTGAAAATCCATTTATAGCAAAAAGAAATATTAAGCATATAATTAATAATTCTAAAAATAAAATAAGCTCAAATTTAGATATAAAAAGATTTACAGAATTGTTTGATAAGAATTTCTTTGATATAGTAATTATAAATGATATTTATAATAAAGACAATCTTACTTTAGCTGAGGCTATAGAAAGAATGGAGGGAATAGAAGCAATAGAAGCAATTTTACCTGGACTTGATTGTGGCTCCTGTGGTTCTCCAACTTGCAAAGCATATGCAGAGGATGTATATGATGGCTATGCTGGACTAGAGGGATGTGTACTGTTAAAAACAAACAAGAAAAAATGATAGCCTATTATAAATAACTATAAAAATATAATATAGGAAGGAATGTAAAATAGATGAAATTAAAAGATTTATCAGAAAAATTAAATTGTGAAATGATAAGTGGTAATGAAAATTTTGAAGAATTAAGTGCTATTGATATTCCATTAAATAATGTATATATAGGTGATTTACTAAGTGTGGTTATGGCAAAAGCTAAAGAGCAATCTATATGGATTACTATTCAAACACATTTAAATGTTATGGCAGTTGCAGAGCTTCTAGATATGTCTTGTATAATAGTTGTAGAAGGTATGGAAATAGAAGAGCAAACTATTAAGAAAAGTAATGAGCTTCGAATACCTATTTTAAAAACAAAGGCTTCAGCTTATGAAATAGCATGTAAGCTTAATGAATTAAATTGATATGAAGTATTTTTATGATTTTCATATTCATTCTGACTTATCACCTTGTGCTGATAAGGATATGACACCCAATAATATTGTAAATATGGCATATATTAAAGGGTTAAACATTATCGCTGTGACTGATCATAATAGTATAGAAAATTATAAGGCAATAGAGAAATTAGCTAAAGACTTGAATATTATGACTATTGCTGGCATGGAGATAAATACTAAGGAAGAGGTTCACATTTTATCTTATTTTAAAAATTATGACTGTGCAAAAGCAGTAAGTGATTTAATTTATGATTCTTTACCGGAAATTTACAATAAGAAGAATATTTTTGGTGAGCAAAATATATATAATGAAAAAGATGAGATAATAGGAAGTCTAAATAAACTTCTTATAAATGCTAGTAAATATTCATTAAAGGAAATTTTTGAAATTGTAAAAGGTCATAATGGTATTATAGTTCCAGCTCATGTCAATAAAAAAAGCAATGGAATACTTGGTGTTCTAGGATTTTTCCCAGATGATATTGAGTTTAATTTTATAGAGCTTTTAAATAATACAGAGCTTAATGAAAGAAATAAAAAATTAGTAGCAAGATATAAAAATCTTGTGAATTCTGATGCCCATTTGCTTGAAAATATTTCTGAGCCAACTAACTATATAGAATTAGATAAACTTGAAGATATTTATGATTATTTAGGCTTTAAGTGATACTTGGAGGTAAGTGTGAAAGAGTTATCATTGCATATATTAGATATTGTGCAAAACTCAATTAAGGCTGGTGCTAGCTTAATTGAGCTTTCTATTGTTGAGAAGATTGAAGAGAATATATTTAGTATAGAAATAAAGGATAATGGCTGTGGCATGGATGAGGAGACAGCAAAGAATGCTATAAATCCTTTCTTTACGACAAGAACAACAAGAAAGGTAGGCTTAGGACTTCCTTTATTACAGGAAGCAGCATTAAGATGTAATGGTACCTTTGATATAAAATCTGAAAAAGGAGTAGGCACAAGTGTTTATTGCTCCTTTGAAAGAAATAATATTGATAGAGCTCCACTAGGAGATATAAGTAGCACAATTATAACAATTGTAAATTCTTTAGAAAATTGTGAATTTACATTTTTACATGTTTTAGATGAAGAAAGTTATGAATTTTCAACAAAAACTATAAAAGAAGTGCTAGAGGAAGATAATATAAAGAGCTATGAAATATTGCTTTGGATAAAAGAATATGTTGAAGATTCTGAGAAAAAATTGTATAATAAATAGGTGTTTATTATTAAATATCTATTTTAATTATAAATAAATAATCATTGAAAATTACAAACTACTATATTATTAAATTTCATTATATGTTTTTTTAAAAATTATAAAAATAAAGAAATAATGGAAAATTATGCATTATGTATTAGATATAATTATGTAGTAGTTTATAGAAAGGAATGAGGGTTAAAATGAGCACAAGAGGATTTACATTTAAAGGAGGCATTCATCCGCCTCATTTTAAAGAGCAAACTGAACATTTGAAGATAGAAAAATCAGATGAACCTGCAGTTGTAGTTATACCTTTACAACAGCATATAGGTGCCCCTTGCGATGCCTTGGTTAAGCCAGGAGATTATGTAAGGGTGGGACAAAAAATAGGTGAATCAAAGGCTTTTGTATCTGCTAATGTTCATTCTAGTGTTTCAGGTACTGTAAAGAACATTGAGAAAAGAAATTCAAGCTCTGGAGCTTCAGTAAGCTGTGTAATTATTGAATCTGATGGCAAGTTTACAGTAGATGAATCAATTAAACCAAAAGGAGATTTGGACAAGCTATCGTCTGAAGAAATTTTGGCAATCATTAAAGAATCAGGTTTGACTGGTATGGGAGGAGCTGGTTTCCCAACTCATGTTAAGCTTAGTCCACCAAAGGACAAGCAGGTAGACTGCTTAATTATAAATGGAGCAGAGTGTGAGCCTTATTTAACAGCAGATCATCGTATTATGCTTGAAAGACCAGAGGATGTTATACTTGGTGCTAGAGCCGCTAAGAAGGTTTTAAATGTTGAAAAATGCTATATAGCTATTGAAAAGAATAAGATGGATGCTATAGAAGTAATGATAAAGGCTTTAGCAGATAACAAAGTAGAAGGTATCGAAGTTGCACCGCTAGAAACAAAATATCCACAAGGTGATGAAAAGAGACTTATTAACGCTGTAACAGGTAGAGTTGTTCCGTCAGGAGGACTACCTATGGATGCAGGTGTAGTAGTTAATAATGCTGGTACTATTGCAACTCTTGGAAATATATTAAGAACAGGTATGCCTGTTATACAAAGAGTAGTTACTATAACAGGATCAGCTATTAAAAATCCAAAGAACTTAGAAGTTAGAATTGGAACACTTTTTAGTGATGTTATAAAACAATGTGGAGGGTTTAAAGAAGAGCCTGGTAAAATTATTAATGGTGGACCTATGATGGGAATAGCTCAGTTTACTGCTGAAGTTCCAGTAATTAAAGGTACATCAGGAATATTGGTATTGAATAAAAAGGATTCTAAGTTTGAAGAAGTTCAAAATTGTATAAAATGCGCAAGATGTGCAGAGATTTGCCCTGTAAGATTGCAACCGCTTTATATCAGTAAGTTATCATTGATGAGTAAATTTGATGAGGCAGAGAAATATCATGCTTTAGATTGTATTGAATGTGGTGCTTGTTCATTTATTTGTCCATCAAAGAGAAGACTTGTAGAATCAATAAGAGTTGCAAAGCGTGAAATTGTTTCAAAACGCAGGAAAAATGCTTAAGAAGAAAGGAATGAATTTAAACATGGAAGGATATAAATTAACAGCCTCATCATCCCCTCATATTAGATCAGAGCAAAATGTGAGTAAAATTATGCTGGATGTACTTATAGCACTTATACCAGCATTTATAGCGAGTATATTTTATTTTGGAATTAATTCATTATTATTAGTTGTTGCTTCTGTTGCATCAGCTGTGCTTACAGAATTATTATGTCAAAAGCTTATGAAAAGACCTGTAACAATTAATGATTTTAGTGCAGCAGTTACTGGTGTTTTATTAGCTTTTAATATTCCAGCATCTGCACCAATTTGGTTACCTATAATAGGATCATTTTTTGCTATTGCTGTAGCTAAGCAAATTTTTGGTGGTTTAGGTCAAAACTTTATAAATCCAGCCTTAGCTGGTCGTGCTTTCTTGATGGTATCTTTTATGCCATTAATGACTAATTTTCAAGCTCCTAATGGTATAGATGCTATTGCTACTGCCACACCACTAGCTATATTAAAAGGAACTGCTGAATCAGGAGCAGTACTTCCAAGCATGACTGAAATGCTTATGGGTAGAATACCTGGAAGCTTAGGTGAAACAGCTTCATTACTTTTGATAATCGGAGGCTTGTATTTAATAGCGAAAAAAGTAATTTCGTGGAGAATACCAGTAGCCTATATAGGAACAGTTGCTGTTATAGCTTTAATTACTGAAGGAAGCTTAACTGGAATGGCTTATCATATATTAGCTGGTGGATTAATACTTGGAGCATTCTTCATGGCTACTGATTATGCATCATGTCCAATTAGTTCAAATGGAAAGATAGTATATGGAATCGGTGCTGGACTATTAACAATGCTTATTAGAAAACTTGGAGGTTATCCTGAAGGAGTTTCATATTCAATACTATTAATGAATATTCTAGCTCCACTTATAGATAAAGTTACTACTCCGAAAATATTTGGAGGTGCAAAAAAATGAAAAATGAAACATTAAAATTAGGCATAATACTATTTATAATAGCAGCTGTAGCTGCATTAAGCTTAGCATTAACAAACGAATTAACAAAGGATACTATAGCAAAGGCTATTGAAGCTGAAAGTAATGGTCCTGCTGTTGCTAATATAGTAATTCCAGGAGCTGCTAGTATTGAAGCTTTTGATGAAGACTTAGTTAATAAAATTAAATCAGAAAATGAAAAATTCGTAGATTTGAGACAATGTTTAGATGCAAATGGTAATCTTTTAGGATATGGTGTTACTACTAAGAGTACTGTAAAAGGTTATGGTGGAGATATTGAGATAATAGTAGGAATCTCTTTAGAAGGCAAAACAACTGGAATAAAAGTTGTTTCTCATGCTGAAACTGCCGGACTAGGCTCTAATATTGAAAAGGATAGCTTTAAAAATAAATTTATTAACAAGAGCGTTAATGAGAAATTTATAGTTTCAAAAGCAGTTGTTAAAGAAACTGATATTGAAACTATAGGTGGAGCTACTTTTTCTACTAAATCATTTACAAGCGCTGTTAATAACGCTATAGATATTTATAACAAGTATATAGCAGGAGGTAATCATGAATAAATTAAAATATATGACTGATGGTCTTGTGGCGAATAATCCTGTATTAGTACAATTGCTTGGAATGTGTGCTACTCTTGCTACTTCAACAAGTGCTATAAATGGAATGAGTATGGGACTAGCTACTACTGCAGTTTTGGTTGGTTCAAATATTGGAATTTCTGCACTCAGAAAGCTTATACCTGATAAAATAAGAATTCCTTCATTTGTTGTTGTTATAGCAACATTTGTAACAATAGTTGATATGATAATGCATGCTTATGTACCTGGATTATACAAGCAATTAGGTATATTTATTCCTTTGATAGTTGTTAACTGTATAATTTTTGCTAGAGCAGAGTCTTTTGCTTTTAACCATACAGTTGTGGAATCAGCTCTAGATGGTCTAGGAATGGGTATAGGCTTTACATTAACATTAACAGTTTTAGGTTTGTTTAGAGAGTTATTAGGTGCTGGTACTTTTTTTGGTGTAAGCATATTTGGTCAATCATTTAAGCCTGTATTAATGATGATAATGCCACCAGGAGCATTTATTTCACTTGGTTTATTGATTGCAACAGTTAATATAGTAACTAAAAAGCTTAAGGCTAAGAAGGCATAGGGGAGGAGCATGATATGAATTTATTTAGTTTATTTATCGGAGCATTTTTAATAAATAATATTATTTTTGCTAAGTTTTTAGGTATCTGTCCATTCCTTGGAGTATCTAAAAAAATTGATACAGCAGTAGGAATGGGTATCGCTGTTACATTTGTTATAGCTCTTGCTTCAATTATTACTTGGCTTTTACAGCATCTTGTATTAAATAAATTAGGACTAGAGTATTTACAAACAATTTCATTTATTTTAGTTATTGCATCTCTTGTGCAATTAGTTGAGATGTTTCTTAAGAAATCTGCTCCTGCATTATACAATGCACTTGGAGTTTATTTACCGCTTATTACAACAAACTGTGCTGTGTTGGGAGTAACTATATTAAATATTCAAGAAGGATATAATTTGCTTGAAACTTTAGTTCACTCAATAGCAGCGCCTCTAAGTTTCTTATTGGCTATAGTATTATTTGCTGGTGTAAGAGAAAAATTAGAATTATCTGATATTCCAGAAGCTTTCAAAGGATTTCCAATTGCCTTAATAACAGCAGGACTTATGTCAATGGCTTTCTTAGGCTTTTCAGGTTTATCGATATAGCAAGGAGGAAATAAAATGGCAATATTTTTATCGGTAGCAGTTTTAGGTTTATTGGGACTTGTGTTTGGCCTAATTTTAGGTGTAGCAGCTAAGATATTTGCAGTAAAGGAAGATCCTAAAATAGGTGAAGTTAGAGCTTTGCTTCCTGGTGCCAACTGTGGAGCTTGTGGATTCCCTGGTTGTGATGCTATGGCCGCAGCGATGGCAAGTGGTAAAGCACCTGCAAATGGATGTCCAGTAGCTAATAGTGAAGCTACACAAAAGATAAGTGAAGTATTAGGTGTTGTTGCTGAGATTTCTGAAAAGAAAGTAGCCAAGGTTTTATGTAAGGGCTGTGACAGTAAAGCAACTAAGAAATTTGAATATGATGGAATATTAGATTGTAAAGCAGCAGCTTTAATACAAGGTGGCGATAAGAGCTGTGCTCAGGGCTGTCTTGGATATGGTACATGTGTTAAGGCATGTGCTTTTGATGCAATTACTATTGTTGATGGTATAGCAGTTATTGATAAGGAAAAATGTACAGCCTGTGGAAAATGTATAACTGAATGTCCAAAGAGTGTTATAGAGTTTGTACCTTATAAAAATGAAATAATTGTTGAATGTAAAAATACAGAATTTGGAAAGACAGTTAAGGATTATTGTACAGTAGGATGTATTGGCTGTAAAATATGTGAGAAAAACTGTCCATTTGATGCAATTCATGTAGAAAATAATATTGCAAGAATTGATTATGAGAAATGTAAGCAATGCTTAGTATGTACAGTTAAATGTCCAACAAGAGCAATTTCTGGAGATATAAATAAAAGAGTAAAAGCAAATATAGATGAAGACAAATGTGTTGGATGTGGAGTTTGCAAGAAGAAATGTGTTGTTGGAGCTATAGAAGGCGAACTAAGACTAAAGCATAGAGTAATCGAAGATAAATGTGTTGGATGTAAAGAATGTGTTGATAAATGTCCAAAGGATGCAATAAAAATAATATAAATTTATAATATAATTTAATTTTAAAAGACCAAAATTATTAAAATGTAAATAATTTTGGTCTTTTTACATTTATTATAA
>JBPOHM010000289.1:0-3007 GCA_052035585.1 Bacillota bacterium | reverse complement strand
ACAACAAACTGATATAATTTTTTGCATGAGAACTTCTTCCTTTCTGGGAGGTATTTAGGTTTTGTAGCAAAAACATTATACCACAGAGAGTTAGGAGTTCTCAATTTTCATTTAACTTTACAATACGAAAAAATCGTCAAGGAGGTGTTTTGATGTCTGCTAAAAATAAAAATGTCGTTGCTACCAAAGAAGAACAAAGACAATCTGAAAATGGCCTCATTGATTTAAAAGGCATTCCCGAGCTCATGCACTATTTTTTGCACCGGAAAGCGAGGGCAAGGATTTTTCTACGGTATTAAGCGATGTACAGGAATATGTTTCGGAAAATTATAGCACTCTTATTACAGGTAACCGCTCCGATGCCAAGGTACAGATGAAACGATATATAACCAAATATCTGCAGGATAACCGTATATCTGTAAACGGCATAAGCGGTGATGCCCTTGCTGATGCACTCTATACTGAAATGGCGGAGTTTGGTTTTTTAACTAAATATATCTTCGGCACAGGCATTGAAGAAATCGACATCAATAGCTGGAGGGACATCGAAGTGCAATATAGCGACGGCCGCACCGTGAAGCTTACAGAAAGCTTTGACAGCCCCGAACATGCAGTCAATGTTATTCGCCGCATGCTTCATATCAGCGGTATGGTGCTGGACAACGCAAGCCCTATTGTACTGGGGCATCTATCTAAAAATATTCGTATCGCAGTATTAAAAAGCCCTATCGTAGACGAAGATGTGGGTGTAGCGGCATCCATTCGTATTGTAAATCCTCAGTCAATGCAAAAAGAAGATTTTGTAAATGTATTATTTATGGATATTAAGCTAGTAATAGCTTAATATCCATAATTTTTTAGTTTATAATGTGAGGAATTCTGTTTCTAAACCTATTGAGATTTTAACTAAATAAGCATTTCGCAACATGAACCTTTATTATATGATTGTAATGATTAATTCTAAAATTCAGCTAGTAATGTATAAAGCATTTGAGCCATTTGCGCTCTAGTACTTGAATCACTTGGTAATAACTTATTATCACTTCCATTAACTATTCCACTTTCTACTAAAAGCTTCATAGCCTCTTGAGCCCAAGTAGCTATTTGATCAGAATCTTGGAAGCTTGACAAACTATTTTGATTATTATTTATTGGTAATTTATCTATTACAGCTAAACCACGATAAAGTAAAGTAAACATTTCTTGACGAGTAATTTTACTATTTGGTGAGAATAAGTTGTTTCCAATACCATCAGTTATTTTAAGCTCCTTTGCTGCAGCAAGATATTCTGTATAATAGCTATCTCCAGCATCTGCAAAATTATTATTAGAATTAGAAGATATTGGCTCTATCTCATATGCTCTCATCAAAAGCACAAGGAACTCTGCTCTTGTTAAGCTATCATTAGGAGCAAATATACCATCTGCCTTGCCCTTTGTAATTTCTCTAGCTGCAATAAATTTAACTGCTTTATAGAACCAATCATCTGTTTTTATATCTTTGAAGTTTACATTGTTGTAACCAGCTGCGAAAAGACTAAAATGTGTTGTATAAAAGCTAAGCATACCAGTACTTGAATCATACTGTCCATTTGGTATACAAATTAGATTTCCTGTACCATCAAGATACCATACTACTATGTTTTCAGGATTTAACTCTTCTTCAGCTGTTGGTGTATATGGTATAGACACCTTAACTGCTGCATCTGGATTGTCCCATTTAGTTACAACACCATCTATTGATAATGTAAGTTGAATAACAGGCCTATCTCCTATTGCTTCATTTTCCTCAGTACTAAGGCTTGATTTATCAGCCTCTTGGATGCTGATGCTAATGGATTTATCTTCAATGTCTGTCATTGTTGAAAGCATATTATTTTGAATAGTTATATCTGCTACACTAGTAGATATAGTAAGTTGTCCGCTAGAAGCTTGGTCTCCATTTAGTGAACTTCCTGGTAATTCAATAACATAATTATTAACTTCAGGTAAACTAGGTATAGTTAAATAGTTGTTTCCGCTAAGTAGTTTATCTGCTTCAGCTTCACTAAGGTCAACAGTAGCTGTATTTGAACTATCATCTACTGATATAGGTTGATCTCCTGAGCTTGAAGAAGCCTTAGGTGGTTCTGTTGTACTAGGCGATGTCGATGTATCATCAGGTTCTTCTGGAGTATAAGTAAAGCTTGTTGAAAAAAAGTCTCCACCTTCATAATTTGCTGCTTTAACAGTATAAGTACCCTGAGTAAGTGTGATACTAATTGTTGAAGTAAATACTCCTTTATTTACTGCAAAGCTTTCCATACGAAGTAAACTACCGCTAGAATTATATATCATAATCGCAACTGCAAGCGTACCCTCGGTAGTAGTTCCATTAACTGTAACTACACCATTTGAATAAGAAGCTGTTAAGCTTGTTACATTTTTTTCTATTAATATAGCGTATCCTGGAACGGATAGCATAATGACCGCAATAAGAGTTATAGCTAATAACTTAGCAATTCTTGATTTATATTTTGATTTCATATCTATCCTCCTAATCTACCCTTTCCCATTCAACACCAGCACCTGAGCCGAAGAATATTCCGTTAAATAAACTACTACTATCTAGGCTACCTCTTAATACAGTAACATTTATTTTAATTGGTGCAGTACTAGCATCTGTACCTGAGTATACTAGATAATCACATGCATTTACTTCATTACCATATAAGAATACTCCATTTATAAAGTCACCTTGTCTACTTGGATGTGGGTTATTGCATGGTTCAGCAATTATAGCTGTTGTTATGCTTCCATCACTCCATGTATATGTTACGAACAATCCACCTACAGGTGCTGTCTCTTCAAAGTCTGGAATATAATATGTTGCATAAACACGGAAGTTGTTTCCATCACTGTAATCTATTAATGTTCCATATTGAGTTCCATGGAATACAGTTTGTGTTGGTGATGTATCTTCTTCACTTCTAAAATAAGATTCTATGTTAACTCCAGTACGATGTAT
>JBPOHM010000170.1:0-12131 GCA_052035585.1 Bacillota bacterium | reverse complement strand
TAATGATATGATACTTCCAAAGTAGACAGTCTAATTAATTAAAATTAGATTATCTACTTGGAGGTATTTTTTATGGGAAGAAAATCAAAGTATAGCAAAGAATTTAAAATACAAGCATGTATTGATTACGATGAAGGAAAGGGAAGTTTACTTGATATTTCTAAAGAAATCGGAGTACATAATTCGATAATTTGCAGATGGTATTTAAGATATAAGGAACATGGATGCAGCAGATAAATATTCAATTACTTATGCACTTGTATACAAATGGACTAGAGATTACCTTGATAAAGGACCAGAAGTATTAAAATATCAAAAGCGTGGGCGTAAACCTAAATCAGAAATTGATGAAAGCAGCTTGACTGAAGTTGAAAAACTGAAACTTGAACTAGAAAAAGAAAGAGCATTAAGAAAAAGAATAGAATTTGAACTTGAAGTTCTTAAAAAAAAAGAAGAATTGGAAAAGAAACTTCGCTATCGAAAGTAAGACAGAAAAACAAGATGAAATGCTATGTTCATTAATTAATGAATATCATTCTACTTTTGATGGAATTTTAGGATATAGAAGAATGACCATTTTCATTAATAAATTAAATCATAAATCATTTTCAAAGGTATATATACATAGACTAATGAGGTACTTAGGAATTAAAGCTAGAATTAGAATAAAGAAAGTTAATCGTAAGAAAATAAAACCAGATTATACAAAAGAAAATATTTTATCAAGAGATTTTAAAGCTAGTAAACCTAATGAAAAATGGTTAACAGATGTAACTGAATTTTCAATTTCTGGAGAAGATAGAAAGCTCTATTTAAGTCCAATACTAGATCTTTATGATAATAGCATTATTGAATATAGGTTATCATATAAAAATAATAATAATCTTGTATTTAGAATGTTTGATAGTGCAATACAAAAATATCCTAATGCAAAACCGATATTTCATAGTGATAGAGGCTTTCAATATACTGGAAATGCATTTAAAAAGAAAATCGAAGATGTTGGAATGACTCAAAGTATGTCTAGAGTTGGTAAATGTATAGATAATGGTCCTATGGAAGGATTTTTTGGTACTTTAAAATCAGAAATGTTTTATGGTAAAAAATTCAATACACTTGAAGAATTAAAGAAAAAGATTATTGAATATATTGAATTTTACAATGAAAAGAGATTTCAAAAAAGATTAAAATGCATGACTCCTATTGAATTTAGAAATCATGCATCATAATATAAACTTTAATTAATTTAATTGTCTACTTGACAAAGGTCAGTTCATAACCACTCTTCGCTATTTCATTAATTGAGGTAATATTTTTTTTTATAAAACATATAAATTAAAAGAATAATCATACTTGAATTTGCTTATAGAAATAAGTACCATTTACTCTCGATACTTCATATACACTATTTATCGGGTATTGATTAACTACATCAATTACATCGAGTAATGTATAGTAATCATATACCACTATGCACAAATCACATTCTGATTTTATTGCAAATGGAACTGAAGCTAATTTTATGTTTTTAAAGCCTAAAGATTGAAGTCTGCTATATGCAGCCATGGTGTAGTTACCATACCTAAAGGTTATAATGTAGTGCTCCATAGTATCACTCCTTTACACTAAATTATTATGAATATAACAAAATGTTACAAAATTTTATTAATTATATTTGTTTCAATTCTATTCACACATTAAAACCAATAATTATGTAATATAAAAATTTATATATATTGTTAATTGAATAATAATAGAGGTGAATTATATGTTTTTTTTACAAAATGATTTAAGTGATTCACAAACAATGTTAGTACAATCAGTATTAAAAAAATTAGGCTTGTATAGCGGAAAGGTAAATGGAGTTTATAACTCTAGCTTAGAAGAAGCTGTTAAGCAATTTCAACTACAAAATGGAATACTAGCAGATGGTTTAGTAGGACCAGTAACATTTAAAGCTCTTGAAAAATACATATTAGGCTATACATATTATAGAATACAGCCAAATGATACATTGTCTAGTATTGCTGAAAGATTTAATTCCACAATAAATTTAATTTTATCAGCTAATCCACATATTGATCCAAATAACTTAAAACCCAATTCTGTTATTACAGTACCTTTCAATTATGATGTTGTAATGGATGACATAAATTATACTTACAAAGCTATGTGGTACAACATTATGGCACTCATACAAAGATATCCTTTTTTAGATGCTAGTAGTATAGGTAAAAGTGTACTTGGAAATGACTTATTCTTAATAAAGTTTGGAAATGGACCTAAGCATATACATGTTAATGCATCTCATCATGCTCTAGAATGGATAACTAGTGTATTTATAATGAAATTTATTGAAGGCATATCAAAGGCCTATATAAACAATCAAGATATTGAAGGTCATAATATTAAAAATATATTTAACACACATACATTTTATATAGTTCCAATGGTTAATCCAGATGGAGTTGATTTAGTTAATGAAGGTTTAAAACCTGATAATCCATACTATAGTGATTTAATTAGATGGAATAATACAGGAAGACCATTTTCAGAGGTTTGGCAGGCAAACATTAGAGGTGTTGATTTAAATCATAATTATGATGCTGCATGGCAAGAATCAAAAAATGCAGAAAGAGCACTTGGCATAACTGGACCAGGTCCAACAAGATATTCTGGAGAGTTCCCATTTTCAGAGCCTGAAACACAGGCAATGAGAAACTTAGTTCTAAGTAATACATTTTATATTGCAATAGCATACCATGCTCAAGGTGAGGTAATTTATTGGAACTTCATGAACTTAGCTACACAAAGAGATCAAGAAATTGGAGATATTTTAGCTGAAGCAAGTGGTTATACTTTGGATATGGCAACAGGTGTTGCTTCTTATGCCGGCTTTAAGGATTGGTTTATTAAAGAATTCAGAAGACCTGGATATACAGTTGAAGCTGGAAGAGGTAAAAATCCAATACCTATAACTCAATTACCAAGAATTTATGAGGATAATATGAGGCTTCTTTTAGCAGCTACTACAGTGTGAAAATTGTTTCCTTGACAGCTTTGTCTTAAATTATAGATTAGCACTAAATATATAGTACGGTCCCTGCTTCTTACCCAACTTTACCTTGATTTTTAAAAGGTAGGTAAAGTTCGGGTGTTTATCCCAAAGGGATAAACACTATAGGCATGCATTAACCGTACTATATATTTATTGCCTTCAAAGCAACAAAAAGCCAAGAAAAATAACAAAGATTTTTCTTGGCTTTTCTAGTTATTGGCATATCTCTTTATTTAGTTATTCTTTGACAAAAAAATTTTCTTTATTTCTTGGCTTGTCGGAATAATGGTTTATTCGCAAAAAAATATAACAAAAAAATAAAGCGAACATATGCAGGATGCGATGAAAATCTTAGTGCATTTTAGAGAAAATCCGTTAAGCAGTTTGAACTGTTTGAGCATAGCTTGTTGAAAACAAGCATGCGAGTTTTCAAACTGTAGGATTTTGATAAAATGCACTTTAGAGTTTCACGCTTCCGAATCCCGAGAGCGTATTTTTTCGTTATATTTCTATACTAAGATAGTAAAAAACTATTACTATCTTTCTAATTCACATATCTATTTTCTTCTTCAATTTCAAAGACATTTAATTGCTCTTGTAAAATTTCAATATTGTCCTCATACTCCTCTAAGCTTATTTGCTTAGAATTTAGCATTGAGTTTAAAGTGTTTTTTCCATCAGCATATAGATACATTTCCTTACAAGGAATTATCTCATTTCTTATAAAATCTATATACTTCGACTTATACATTTCTATATTTATTTGTCCTTGCTTTAAGCTAGTGACTGTACCAATTAAATTTATCTCATTAATATTGATACCATGCTCTTTGAAATAAGCTCTTATAAGTCGTAAAAATACATAATGATGTTTCTTTATTTCAAACGAAATATCAGAATTAAGCATATTGGCATCTATATAATCATTAAAAAAATCTATCTTTAAATCATATTGCTTTTTAGTATCAAAGTCAGCTAAATTAATAATAGAGCTTAATTTTTCTTTTATATCAGCATCTGTTATCTTTGTGTTTCTCAAATAATATTTCATAATATCGTCACTCCCTTTCTGCTATTATATAAATATTTATTTGATAATGCAAATTAAAATTATATTAAAAATTTATTTATTATCACTATTTAAATATTCAATGAACTTTTTCATTCTAGCTTCATATCCAGATTCTTTAGCCTCATAAAGCTTTATATTTACTCCATCAGGTAAATATTGCTGTTTTACATGATAATTATTGTAATCATGTGGATATTTATATCCTATTCCATGCTTTAATCTATCTGCACCTTTATAGCTTGCATCTCTAAGATGATTTGGAACCTCTGTTGAGCATTTTTCTATTGCATCTAATGCTTTATTTATTGCCATGTATGAGGAATTGCTTTTTGGTGCACAGGCTATATACACAACTGCCTGAGCTAATATTATTCTACCCTCTGGCATTCCTATTACTTCTAATGCTTTAAAGGCATTTAATGCCACCTCTAAGGCCCTAGGGTCAGCGTTACCTACATCCTCTGATGCTGCAATAATAATTCTTCTTGCTATAAACTTTGGATCCTCTCCACCCTTTAACATCTTTGCTAGCCAAAATATTGCAGCGTCTGGATCAGAACCTCTCATACTCTTGATAAACGCAGAGATAGTATCATAATGCTCATCACCCTTTTTATCATATGTTAGCTTTTTAGTTTGTATACACTCCTCAGCATCCTTTATTGTAAAATTTATTACACCATTTTCGTCAGCTTCTGTAGTTGTTATACCAAGCTCTAATGCACTTAGAGCTTTTCTAATATCTCCATTTGAGTTGTTTACAATATGTTCAAGGCTACCCTCTTCTATGTTAATGTTTAAGTTTCCATAGCCTCTTTCTTTATCAGAAATGGCCTTAAGTAACACCTCTTTTATATCATCATCTGTAATCTTTTTAAATTCAAATACAAGTGATCTAGATATAAGAGCAGAGTTTACTTCAAAATAAGGATTTTCAGTAGTTGCACCTATTAAAATTATTGTTCCATTTTCAACATAAGGTAATAGTGCGTCCTGCTGAGCTTTATTAAATCTATGAATCTCATCAATAAACAATATTGTCCTTTTGTTATACATAGAAAGACTGTTAATAGCTTCATCTATTTTTTCTTTTATATCCTTTATACCACTTGTAACTGCATTAAGTGTTGTAAAATTATTGTCTGTTGTTTTAGCAATTATCTTTGCAAGTGTTGTCTTTCCTGTTCCTGGCGGACCATAAAAAATTGCAGATGTCAGCTTGTCTGCCATAATTGCACGATTTAATATCTTTCCTTTTCCAACAATATGACTTTGTCCAACAAAATAATCAAGACTATCAGGTCTCATTCTCTCAGCTAAAGGTCCTAAATTTTTGATAGCATCAGCATATTGCATCTCAAATATATTCATACTAATCCTCTAATTTACGAATAATTGTATACTTAAAATTCTTTCTTGATGATTCTACTTTATCATATTTTTTCAAAATAAAAAACGATATGATTAAAGACAAAAGTCCTATTAAAGCAGCGTAAATTTGTCCGTCTTCACCTTTTATTAGTGAGCTCACTATAAATATAGCAGCTACCATTATTAAAAGAGGTACTCCATACAAAACAAATGAGTATTTTAATACATTTATATCCTCAGAGGCTATTTCTACCTCATCGCCAACCTCTATGTTAGGAATTATATCAGCCTTTATATCCATTTCAGGAACCTTACAAGCAGAGCTACAACCCTTGCAATTATCTCCACACATCGATACTCTTCTTATTGATACTGTAGCAGTATTACCACTTATTTTCTTAATTCTACCCTTTTGAGTCATACTCAATCACTTCCCTACTTAATTATTAATGAGCAAAAGCTCCATAATATTATACTATAAAACTGCATATAAGTACAGTTTAATATATATTTTAAATTAATAAAAAGTCTTATAAATTTAAATTATAAGACTTTTTGCTTAATTATTTTAATTATTGTTTTGGTTCAATGCTTACTTTAATTGAAAGCTCTTTTAATTGCTTTTCTTTTGCTTCACTTGGTGCATTTGTCATTAAACAAGTTGCACTTTGTGTTTTAGGGAATGCAACAACATCCTTGATATTATCAGTACCTGTTAAAATCATAGTAAATCTGTCCATACCATATGCTATTCCTCCATGAGGTGGTACTCCATATTTGAAGGCTTCTAATAGGAATCCAAACTTTTCATTTGCTTCCTCATCACTTAAACCTAAGGCCCTAAACATTCTAGTTTGAAGCTCTGCATTATTAATTCTTATACTTCCTCCACCTACTTCATATCCATTTATAACTATATCATAGGCTTTTGCTCTACAAGCTTCTGGAGCAGTTTCTAATTTATCTATATCCGCATCAATAGGAGCAGTAAATGGATGATGCTTAGCTACATATCTGTTTTCCTCTTCATCATATTCAAATAATGGAAACTCAGTTATCCAAACAAGCTCATAAACATCATTTGAAATTAGATTCTTCATTTGAGCAATTTCAGTTCTTAATGCTCCAAGTACTGTGCATACAACATTATTTTTATCTGCTACTACAAAGATTATATCCTTTTCTTTTAACTCTAATCTTTCCTTTAATGCTTCTAATTCAGATTCTGCTAAGAACTTAGCTATAGGTGACTCTATCACTCCATTCTCAAGCTTGAACCAAGCTAATGCTTTGCCACCATATGTTTTTACGAATTTTTCTAAGTTTGAAAGTCCCTTCTTAGAGAAATCATCAGCTGAACCATCAATCTTTATACATTTAACCTTTCCGCCTTCTTCTACTGTTGATTTAAATGCATTAAATGTTGAATTAACAAATATATCAGATAAATCAATTATTTCATAACCAAAGCGAAGGTCTGGCTTATCTGAACCATACTTATCCATTGCAGTTTGGTATGTCATACGTCTTATAGGTAATTGAATATCTATTCCTTTTATTTCTTTAAACACCTTAGCAATAAGCTTTTCGTTCATTGCTATAACATCTTCAACATCTACAAATGACATTTCACAGTCAAGCTGTGTAAATTCTGGCTGCCTATCAGCTCTTAAGTCTTCATCTCTAAAGCATCTAACTATTTGATAATATCTATTAAAGCCTGAAACCATTAAAAGCTGTTTAAATAATTGTGGCGACTGAGGTAATGCATAGAACTTGCCTTCATTAACTCTACTTGGAACTAAATAGTCTCTAGCTCCTTCTGGAGTTGGTTTTGTTAAATAAGGTGTTTCTATTTCATTAAAGTCATTATCAAACATAAAATTTCTTATTACATTATTCATCTTTGCTCTTGTTAATAGTCTCTTTTGCATTGATGGCTTTCTTAAGTCCAAGAATCTGTATTTAAGTCTCATTTGCTCTCCTACCTCATCATTGTCCTTAATATATATTGGTGGAGTTTGAGCAGTGTCAAGAATTCTTAGCTCCTTAGCATAAACCTCAATGTCTCCAGTTTCCATTTCAGGATTCTTTGATTCTCTTTCTCTAACCTCACCTCTTACAGCTATAACATACTCACTTCTTAAAGACTCTGCTTTTTCAAAGGCTTCCTTGCTGTAATCAACGTCAAATACTATTTGAACTAGGCCTGTTATATCTCTTAAATCAGCAAATACAAGTCCTCCCAAATTTCTTCTTTTTTGAACCCATCCCATTAGTATAACTTCTTTGCCTACATCACTGATACGAAAATCGTTACACATATTAGTCCTTCTTAAATTTCCCATTGTTTCCATAATAAATTCTTCCTTTCTTTTTGAAAATAATATAAAAAACTCGTCTCCTACATCACTGTAGGGACGAGTATAACCCGCGTTGCCACCCTAATTGGATTAATAAATCAAAGATTTATTTATAATCCCACTTAATTAGTTCGCTTATCAATGAGGTGTCTTCATTGAAGTATATAATCAGGCTTCCACCATCCCCGAATCGCTAAATATATATTGTTTCAACTACTCTTCCTCAAGCAATATTTATTTATAATAAGTTACCATACAATTTTCATTATGTCAATAGTTATTTATATAATATTTTATTTCAATTTGAACTTCAACAAAACTGGATTATGGTCTGAAAATTCAAAATCCGCATCAATATTTTCTGCTGTTGCTTCTATATTGTTTGATACAATAAATCCATCTAGTATTGCTACATAATTTACACCTTTAACATATGGTAAATCAGTACTTCTACAAGTAGCAACCTCTCTATAGTTTTCTGCCTTTACTATACTAAAGCCCTCTGCTATATTACTTTCACTTAGTGGAAAAACCCAATCAGGTATTCTTTGCTCAGAGTCAAAGCCATCTATCATACCAGCTATTTCATGGTTAAAATCTCCACCTACTATTACATAATTACCCTTCTTATATTCTTCCTCAATAAAGCTATTTAATAGCTGTAATTGCTTTTCTCTTACTAAACCACCTTCATCATAGGCAGACATATGAGTATTAATAAGCAATAATTCCTTGCCATTTTCTACAGGTATCCTAGAAACTAAAAAGCACCTATCAAGATCAAAGAATTTTGTTGGGAAGCTTTCATCTACTGGATAGCTTCTTCTTATGCTTTCACTTACTTTATATCTACTAAATGTTAATATTCCACTATTTACAATACCATGTGGATCATGTATTGGAAGCATTAAATATGAGCTATGAAAGTTTTGCGCATATACAGACAAATAATTAGAAAATCTATCCTTTAACATTTCATATTGGTTTACATTATGACTTCTTGTTGCTTTAGTATCTACCTCTTGAAATAAATAAAAATCTGCATTCTTACTACCAGCTACATCTATAACACCATTAGTATTTGTAATAACTACGTCTTTACTTTTAGCCTTAGAGCCAGTACCGGCAACTTTAGTTCCATCCTTCATTGTACCCTTGTCCATAAAAAATGAAAACTCATGATTATATGCACCAAAGCCAATATTATAGGTTAATGCTGTATATTCCTTGGATAACTCTAAACCCTCCTGCTTTTGATTAAAGGCTTCTATAGTCTTAAAATCTTCTATTCTATAATAGTTTATACTCATATAAATTACATAGCCTGCAACTACAATTGCTGCGATTATTAGTAGTGTTAATAAGCCTTTTGCAAGGATTCTTATAAATTTCTTCATAGCATTTACTCCTTTTATGTATTTAAAATATATCATTTATACAAATGTAACATATTTTAAAACCATATTCAAGTATTACTATAAATGCAAATTTATATTTTTTATTAACTATTATGTATAAAAAAATCAATCATAAAATCATCTAGTTTTTTATTTATCCAATTATCAATTTCTTTATCATCATAATTATAGCCATTTTCTATAATATCACCTTCAATAATAATAGATTTAATTATACCTTTAATTTTATGATATGAAGCTGCATCATGGAAATAAATATCAGATATACTTTTAGTTTTTTCTTTATCAACAACAAGCATATTGTATGAATCGTTTATTAATTTTAATTTATAACTATATTCTTCATAATCACTATAATACATCTTTTTATAGTTCTCATCATTATAATTATGAAGCTTTATTTTTACATATCCATCATGTTCCCAATTTTCATCTACACTTAAAACTTCTCTTATTTTCTCAGAAGCTATTACTGGTGTATATAGATATTTTGATGACTTGCACAAAGATGATAAAAAATCATCTTCAAACAAGAAATTTACGATGTCATATATTTTATTATTAGTAACATTTTTATAGATATAAACACATGGAGAGTAGTTCATATAATTATATAGCACAAAGCTTTTATTTACTATATCACTATTAAAATTAGAAATTTGGGACCAGTCAATTGGTTTATAAAAAAGTTCATCATTGAAAAGCATTAATTTTGACTTTTCATCATACACACCAACATCTAAGGTCGTATTTATATCAAACCTATTTATATCTATTTTACTTGTATCTGGGTAATATAGTTTAAAATCATCACATACATCTGTTATTGTTTTCTTTATAGCTGCCCTAAATTCTTCCTTATCTTTTATTATTTCGCTATCCTCACTATAAATTCTTATGTTATTTTTATTCATATAGTATTGTAATACATCATCAAGCACCTGATCATTTAATGTAAATCTTGCACCTTTTTCCTTCATATCTTGAATTATTTTTAAATAATCATAATATGTCATTATGTTACTCTCTATTTCTATACCATAATGCTTAATAATTTCATTGTTTATAGTTATAGTTCTATATCCAACCCCAAGCGGTATACAATATCTATCCTTATATGCATCAATCAATCTATTATAAGCTTCTATCTTTGAATAATCAGCATGATTATTAGCTATACTAATTAAGCCTCTAGCATCCTCTAAAATAATTGCATTTCCATTAGCTATAGCTACATTTCTTTTTAAAATATAATTATCATAGACTAAAGTATTTACATCATATTTAAAGACTTCATAAGGAATATCATTACTCTTGCAATAATACTCTAGTCTAGCTAACATCATGTTCATCGTATTTCTATAATATATATCATCTTCATCATAATCATAATGCCAAATTTGTATCTTAGCATTATCATTATTTCTACTACATGAAGATAAAGTAAGAATAGACATCAATATTATTAAAAATAACAGAAATTTAACAACTAAGCTTTTCAACCTATACCACCTCTTTTTTAATATATTACTAAATAATATAATTGTAAAGTAAAATTATTTTATCAAATAATTAATTGCTTTTATATAGATAGACACGAAAAGTCCAAAAAGGACATGAAAACAATGCAAATAAAAAAGGTTCTATAATAAATGTTGGGGTGTTGAAAAACATCTCAACATTTTTGTTGTAAAAAATAAAAAAAATGTAGAACAAATATCAAAATCCTATTACAATAAAGTTACCACTCCATAAAGAAAGGATTGATAAAATGTTCTACACAGATAATTATACCGAAAAATTGCTAGGAATAAAAGGGGTAATTTTAAAAAATATTGAAGAAAATAGTGACAGCATTACAATAACGTTCAAACTATCAGTAAAAGAGCATGTTTGCCCTTGTTGTGGATCAAGCACCAAAAAGATACATGATTATAGAGTTCAAGTTATTAAAGAAGCTCCTGTATTTGGGAAGCATGCATATTTCAAATACATTAAAAGAAGATATGTATGTAAGAATTGTAATAAAAAATTTTATGAACATGCTAATTTTGTTCCAAAATATCATCGGATGACATCAAGGTTAGCTAGTTACATATTAACTAAAATGAGAAATGTTCATTCTATGAGCAGCATAGCAAAAGAATGTAATGTTTCAGTTTCAACTGTAACAAGGGTTTTTAATTATGTTAATTACTCTTCTAAAAACTTGCCAAGTGTATTATCTATTGATGAATTTAAGGGTAATGCTGGAAATCATAAATATCAATGTATTCTGGCTGACCCTAAAAACAAAAGGGTTCTAGATATTTTAAAAGGTAGAGAGTTACATATATTAACTGATTACTTCAAAGGTTTTAAAGATAGAAAAAATGTAAAATACTTTGTTATGGATATGTGGAAGCCATATAAAGATATAGCTGAAACATACTTTAAAAATGCAACAATAGTAATTGATAAATACCACTTTATACGTCAAGTAATATGGGCATTTGAAAATGTTAGAAAAAGTGAACAAAAGAAATTTGCTACTGTTAGAAGAAAATACTTTAAAAAAAGTCGATATTTACTCTTAAAAAGAATGAAAAAATTAAGTGAAGAAGAAATGCAAGCTGTTGAAGTAATGTTAAAAACATCATCTAAATTACAGGATGCATACATGCTAAAAGAAAAATTTTATGAATTTATTGATAGTTCAGATATTGAAAGCGCAAAACAAAACTTAAAGGCTTGGTATTTATTTGTTCACACGTGTAACGTACCTGAATTTGATAACTGTGTAAAAGCTATTAGTAATTGGGAAAAATACATATTAAACTCATTTACATGTCCATACACAAATGGATATA
>JBPOHM010000327.1:0-2450 GCA_052035585.1 Bacillota bacterium | reverse complement strand
AGTTATAGTATAATGTTAATAAGCTAACAAAGAAAATCGCGAATTTACTTCGCAACTAAGGCAATTTAAATGGAGGTGTTAATACTTTGAATAATTTTTTCAAAAATTTATTCTCAAAAAATTCAGGTTTTAATAGTTATGATGGAGAGCAAAATGCTACTACAAAAGGATATAACTATAAAAAAATTGTAAGATTAAGTACTGTTATAATAGTGATACTAGTAGCATTAATAGTAGCTTTTAATTCTAGTTATCAGGTAAAGGAACAGGAGCAGGTTATTATATTAACCTTTGGAAAGCCAACAGGTATTGCTAGCTCAGGACTACATTTTAAAATACCATTTGTGCAAGAAATAAGAAAGGTTGATACTACAATAAAAGGTTTAACTATTGGATATAATCAAAATACTGGTGAAAGTATAGAATCAGAATCTCTTATGATAACTGGAGACTATAACTTTATCAATGTTGATTTCTTCGTTGAATATAAGGTAGCTGACCCTATTAAAGCATTATATTCTTCAGAAAGTCCTATAGCTATACTTAAAAATATTTGTCAAAGCTCTATTAGAACTATAATTGGTTCTTCGAATGTAGATGATGTATTAACAACAGGAAAAGCTGAGATTCAAGCAAAAACAAAGGAGCTAATTCTTGAAAAGCTATCAGTACATGATATAGGTATTCAAATTATAAACATTACAATACAAGATGCTGAACCTCCTACATCTGAGGTTATGGAAGCCTTCAAGCAGGTTGAGACAGCAAAGCAAAGCAAGGAAACAGCTATCAACAATGCAAATAAGTATAGAAATGAAAAGCTACCAGCTGCAAGAGCTGAAATAGATAAAATCCTACAAGATGCAGAAGCTACGAAGGTACAAAGAGCAAATGAAGCTATAGGTCAAGTAGCAAGATTTAATAGGATGTATGAGGAATATATAAAATTCCCTGAAATAACTAAGAAAAGAATGTTCTATGAGGCAATGGAAGAAATTATGCCTGAGCTAGAGGTTATAATTGATAATGGTGATGGTAGTACTCAGAAAATTCTACCTCTACAATCATTTACAGGAGGTAATGAGTAATGAAAAAAACAGTTATTTTAGTAGCATGTATAATACTTGCTTTGATATTAATAAACTCATTTGCCATAATTACATATGAAAATGAATATAAGTTAATTAAGCAATTTAGCAAGGTTAATAGAGTAATTGACAGTGCTGGAGTAAGCTTTAAAATACCATTTATTGAGAGTGTTGATACTTTACCTAAAAATATTATATTATATGACCTTGCTGCTTCCGATGTAATTACAAAGGATAAGAAGGCAATGGTTGCAGATAGCTATGTTTTATGGAAAATAACAGATCCATTAAAATTTGCACAGTCTCTAAACTCATCAATATCTAATGCAGAATCAAGAATTGACACAGTTGTTTACAATGCATTAAAGACATTAATAGGTAGTCAAACACAAAATGATGTTATAAACAGCAGAGGTGGTGCTCTTAGCTTAGATATAATGGAAATAGTTGCAAAACCAATGCAAGAATATGGTATATCTATACTTGCTGTTGAAACTAAGAGATTAGATTTACCTAATGATAATAAAACAGCAGTATTTAACAGAATGATATCAGAAAGAGCACAGATTGCTGCAGGATATATTGCTGAAGGTGAAGAAGAATCACAAAAAATTCAAAACAGTACAAATAGAGAGATACAAATTAGCATTTCTGAAGCAAGAGCAAAGGCTGCAACATTAGTTGCCGAAGGTGAAGCAGAATACATGAGAATATTATCAGAAGCATATAATGATACTCAAAGAAAGGATTTCTATGAATATATTAGAAGTCTAGATGCAATTAAGGCATCTCTTAAAGGAGATAATAAAACTTTAATATTGCCACTTACATCACCTTTAACTAAGGTGTTGCTAGGACAATAAATAAAACAGAGGGCTTGTCCCTCTGTTATTTATTACTTATTTCTATCATATCAATATCTGAAAATTCTTTTTCTAAATGCTCCCTTTTTACACTAAAGTCCTCAATAATTTCTGCCTCATAAGGGTCAAAATCTAATTGATAAGCTATTGGAAGTGATATTATAAATTCACTACCCTTTCCAAGCTCACTATAAACCTTGATATCTGCATTAAGAAGATCTAAAAGTGATTTTACAAGGCATAAGCCTGAACCACTTCCCTCTGTATTTTTTGTCATACAATCATTCGCTTGGCTAAAGATATCGAATATTTTATTTAAGTTTTCTGGCTCAATACCTATGCTATTATCCTTTACAGATATATAAACATTTTTTTCATCTTCATAAACTCTTACTTTTATTTCTGGTCTTGTATCTGGCTTTGAATATTTTACTGCATTTGATACTAAATTTAAAAATACTCTTTCAATAATACTAGGATCTATGTTGAGGTATCTTTC
>JBPOHM010000152.1:0-1680 GCA_052035585.1 Bacillota bacterium | reverse complement strand
CCTGATTCTCTAACAAAGTCATTTCACCGTTGTTGTATATGTAATAATCAAATTTATAATCATCTAAAGCAACCTCAGAATAATGTTCTTGTTGTTCTTTAGTTAAAGTGCTAGTGAAATTTTCCCTTACTACACGTATATTTACGATTTCCCATTTGCTTTCTTTCCACGCCTCACACTCATTTGGGAATCTACAATCCGGTATTAACACATAATCCCAACTGTTATCGAACATTTCCAACATGTTTATTAAAAACCTTACCAAGAAATCAGGGTTTTTTCTTCTTATTACATCTGTTCCAAGGTATTGAAGCAATTGTATTCCTTTTTCATCTTTATTCCCGTCCCAACCGAAAAACTGTCTGGCGATATATTTGAGTAAATCAGCGTAATGTGCTATTAATACTCTTTCCCCTTTTTGTTCTAATTTGTTTTTTAAAACTGTAGCGGTAGTGTCTTTCCCGTGTCTGGCTTTACCCGATATGTTTGTTATCTTCATTCTATTACCCCCATATTTTTTTTGTATTTACCTATCTTTTTGTAGCTGCCGTCACTATTTCGTCTATAATATTATTTTCGCTAATTTCCGTCTTTCTAACTAATACTAGAATCTTACAAGGCATGTTCTCACACAACAATCTTATTTTGTCAGTATTGGCTATGTGATATTTTTTAAATGAATCCCATTCGTCTGTCTCATCATACATTTCGAATCTTTCTATATCTTCACTACTTATTAGTCCATATCTGTCTCTAATAATTATTCCGTTGCCCCCGACTCCCGCAAGTATAATGTCAAGTGCTATGTATTCCCGATATCCTCTTTCTGGATATTCTCCATCTAAGTAGAAACATTTAACCATTTTTAATTCACCTCCCCCCTCTTATGTATTTATTTTCTTTTAATCTAGCAAATTCTCGTTCCACTTATGACCTTATTTTTAACTTCTCCGTTCCCCTCACAAAAACAACATGTTATCAACAATCTTCCTCCAGGATAAACATACTCTCCTATACCCCCACAAACAGGGCACGAAGTGTATTTAGGTTCTCCGATATAATATTTCGCTATTTTATATTTTTTAACATGTCCTAATTCATCGTAACTTTCCACCACAAAAACCCCCTCCACATAATACTATTAATTCCAATTTAGTACTATATGGAGGTTATAATTTTCCCGATACATTTTCTGTTAAAATTTTTCTAGCATTGTGTATTCCCCGTGTTCGTTACTCTTTTTACCGTATGAATATCCATAACCTATGCAATCACTGTCTTTACATGCTTTATCTCTTACTTTTTCCCAATTAATATCATGTAGGTATTCATATTTATTATAATTAATAACAACGTTACCGTCTTTCTTAAAAAAACAAACTGAATATGTCTCCATATTTATGTACCCCTCTTTCTCTTTCTCTTTCCCTCTTTCTCTTTTTCTTATAATGCCTCAACCCATTTCCCTTCAGATATAACCTCAACTTTTAGGTTTTCTTCGCTCATTTCTTTGTCTAATATTTCCTCTATTTTATTAACAATCCCCATAAGTTTGTAACCCTTAATTTTGCACCAATTCCGGAATTTTTCAGATTCGGTACATCTTTTAAATGCTTGTATTTTATTGTGTTCTTTACTACGTCCTTCTTCAGATTTCCCCACAGCCCCCGACTCTATATG
>JBPOHM010000182.1:0-1945 GCA_052035585.1 Bacillota bacterium | reverse complement strand
TATATCCTAGTGGCTGCATGAAGAATGATCCCTTAAACTCTTCTTGCTTGCTAATTATTAATGCATCGTCTAGTATTGCATATTTGATATTACAAAGCTTTCTCCATAGATATAATGAATTAAAGGTATATTCATATGATAAAATATTATGCTTGTTTATATATGATTCAAATAAAAATTTATCCTCTAACGTTAAACATTTAAACTGTAAAATAATAATCCACCTCTGATCTTTTGTGATAGTTAGTAATTGTCCATAATTATAAATAATATAGTTATTATAAATAATCCTCTAATAATTTCATCTCTATATCGTTCAATTCTCTATATTCTCCAGGCTCTAAGTCATAATCTAAAGCTATAGGTCCCATGGATAATCTCTTAAGATATATTACCCTTTTATCTACTGCTTCAAACATTCTTTTGACTTGATGAAATTTACCTTCCTTTATAGTAACCTTGCAGTCTGATATATCATTTGATTTAATAATTTCAAGCTTTGCTGGCATAGTTTTATAGCCATCATCTAAGAAGGTAACTCCCTCTTCGAAGGCTTTAACATCACTTTCTGTTAGCTTGCCCTCAACATATGCAAAGTATGTTTTATCAACGTGTTTTCTAGGTGAAAGCATATTGTGAGCCATCTTTCCATTGTTTGTTAATATTAAAAGTCCTTCTGTATCCTTATCGAGTCTACCAACTGGGAAAGGCTTGAAATTTTTATAGTAGTCATCTAATAAATCTATGACTGTTTTTGTGCAATGATAATCCTCAGTAGCGGAAATAACGCCCTGAGGTTTGTTCATCATAAGATAAATATATTCTATATACTTAATAGTTTCACCGTGATATACTATATTATCAATATCGGTGTCAATAATTAATGAGCTATCCTTAACTATATTACCATTGACAGTCAAGCACCCTGTTTTTAATTCTTTTTTTAATTGACTGCGTGTTCCATAGCCAAGATTACCCAATAATTTATCTATTCGTAATTTCATATCTCCTCTTTGTACTTATGTACTAATTTTTTACTTTATTCTGCTTATAAATCCTTGTCATCTGGTATTTTAACATCAATATCAATCAAATCCTCATCATCAGAATTGTTCTGAAATTTAAATTCTACCATATCAGAACCATCCTTTTCTCTTGTTTTAACTATATACTGATAAAAGCACATGCAGCCTAGGGCCATCATAACTGCTCCTAAAAGTCTTACAATTAAATTCATTGTACCCTTTGAAAAGAATATACAAAATATTGAAAATACAAGTCCAACAATTGAAGTTACAAGGCTAACCTTATCTTGATAATTCTTAGATTTTATCATATGTATCAAGGTTTCTATGCTTAAATACAATATGGTAATACCCATAATAATCATCAAGAATTTTGGATATATTAAAACTATAATTGCTCCTAATAAGGACATTATATCTGCAATTCTTTTAAGCTTTCCAGAGTAATAATAGTTTGACTTTATATTGTATGAAAAAGCTATAATAGCTCCAATTGCAACTAATCTAATAGCAAAGTTTCCAATTAAGCTTGCTAATACTATAAATAAAGCTCCTGTTACGCTAATTACTATACCTAAATATTTTAATAGCTCAGGTTTTAATTTAATATTTGCAAAAAACATATGTACACCTCCAATTGCTTATATTATACCAAATTTTTTAATTTTTTATTTCTAATTCAAGGTCTTTTTAACATTTTTTATATTAGATGATAATCTTATTATAACATTTATTAATTGTATAAACAACAAAAAAATCTTGCAAGTATGAATAATGGTTGTATAATAAGCTGTTTTTTTCATTTAATACAACTGTATAAAGTTGGTGTTATTTGGGAATAATTGAAAACTTTTATTGAAAGGTATCACATTATGTGTTAAAATGTATTGTAGCTTTAGATAATTTAGAAATTGGAGTAC
>JBPOHM010000281.1:0-3142 GCA_052035585.1 Bacillota bacterium | reverse complement strand
ATTCCACCTATTGTTATCTCACCATTTCCATCTTCTAAATCATAAAGTCTATTTAAAAGATGCATAATAGTTGTTTTACCTGAGCCTGTTCCTCCAAGTATTGCGAATGTCTCTCCACCTTTTATTTTGAAGCTTAGATTTTCAATTATATTGCTGTTATCTCCATATTTGAAGGTGACATTTTTAAATTCTATATCCTGACCTTCAAAATCTGGTGTAAATGCATTCTCATCATCAATCTCTTCTTCTTCATTTATTATCTCTGCTAATCTACCTAAAGAAACCTTACTTTTACCTAATTCTGATAAAACTCTTCCAAAGGCTCTTAATGGCCATACAAGCATAGAGTTAAATGATACAAAGGCAACAAATTCACCCAAGGTCATTCCTCCATTTATAGCTTCAATAGCTCCAAATATCATAATACTCATAACTTGAAGTCCAGAGAAAATATCTCCAACTGACCAGTATATAGACTGCTTCTTTCCTAGCTCTACCCACAGGCTTGCACGCTTTTCATTTTTCTCTTCAAATTTATCTAACTCGTATTTTTCTCTACCAAATGCTCTAACTACTCTAACTCCAGTTAAGTTTTCTTGAGTTGTTGAGTATAATTCTCCTTCTGCCTCATCAGTATCCTTAAATCTACGAGATATAATTCCATAAAAAACTCCAGTATATGTCATGATAATTGGAATAAATGCTAATGCTATAAATGAAAGCTTCACATTTATTGAAAACATCATGAAAAGTGCAATAACTATAAACATCAATATTCTAAACATCTCTGGCAAATGTCCAGATATAAATCTTCTTATTAAATCAACGTCTGATGTAACTCTTTGAATTATATCTCCAGTTTGATTTTTTGTATGCCAGCTATAAGGTAATTTTTGAATATGTTGATATAAACTATCTCTAATATTTCTAACTAAACCTTCTGCACCTTTCTTAGAAGAAACGCTAGCTATGTAAAAACCTATACAATTAAATACCGCAAATGTAATAATAAACAATGCTGGTACCCATAAATTTTGTCTAATAAACTCCACACCACCTATTAAATTAATAAAATCAACAAGTATTTTTGGAAGTCCTAATTCTTTATCACCAATAATTGAATCAATTGTTACTCTAACAACCTGTGGAGATGCAAAGTTTAAAAATACTCTCACTATAATTGCAATTACTGTTATTATAAAAAATCTTTTTTGCCCCTTTGCATAAGGAAGTAACAACTTAAATCCTTCATTTTTCTTTTTCATTTTTATCATCCCTTTCTTTTACTATGTACTTCATTACATGCTTGCAATAAATATACATAGTATGTAGTCATTTAGATATTAAGACTTTTTTAAATTATCCAAAGTAAATAAATAATATTCTTAATATCTTTTTCTCACTGTGTCATTGATTTGTAAAATTATTCCATTAACACTGCACAAAAAAATCCAGATAGGTAAGCTTTAATTAGCATTCACCTTCTGGATTAAGCGCTAGAGTTATGATTAACAATATTTTAACAAACAGTTTAATATTATCAATCCCTTCATTTAACTATAATCATACCTTTGATACGATATTAGCCGCAGTAATCTATCTCCTCAAAAGTACTCTCGAGGCTAAAAGATGAGCAAATATAAGCTTTATAATTTCTATTTAATTTTTGTACGCCACCTGCTGTCTTTGTTACTAAATTTTGTAAATTTGTTAATAATCTAATCATCTTTTTAACCTCCTTCGTCTTATTTTTTGCTACGACAAATTTTTAACCTTCTCGCAACAAAATCATTTTACCATTAAATAGTATATGTAAATATTACAAGATTATTACAGAAATTTTATCTTGATGATATTTGCACTTATATAAGTATCTAATAACTTTTAATTGCAATTATTCCAATTTTATTATAACATAGTTTGTAATATTAATTAATTCTTATATATGACAACTGAGGTGGAACAAATGAAAAAAGGTATAAAACTTGCTATATACTCAATAATAACATTTATAACATTTTGCTTAGGTATATCCTTGCAAATAAAAGCAGCTATAGGTCAAAGTATGATAAATGCATTTGCCTTAACATTATCAGATGTTGCTAGCATAAAGGTTGGAACTATATTAAATATTATAAATTTAACATTCTTTATATCTTATTTAATAATTAGAAAAACTAGATTTAACTATACTGATATTATTCAAGTTATTGCAACTATTGCAAATGGTTATGTTATTAATTTTTTTGTATATTATGTCTTTTCAAATTTAATTATTAATGACTATTTCCTTAAAGTAATTACTTTTATAATTGGATTAGCACTAACAACAACTAGCTTAGGAGCTATACTTGCAATTGGAATAATAAAATTCCCTCTTGAGAGCTTTTGTTTAGTTATTTGTGATATTTTAAAAAAGAAATTATCTACTATTAGAAGAATTTTTGATATAATATTCTTAGTAACTACACTTGTAATAACATTTATTAAAGGTAATACTTTATATATCAGAGAGGGAACTGTTGTTAGCTTCTTTCTATTATCAACCTTATTAGGATTTTCATATTCATTTTTTACAAAGCTATTGAAAAAGGAGTAGTAAATGTACGATTTTATTTTATTAGATTTAGATAATACTATTTTCGATTTTGGTTTAACAGAAGAGAAATGCTTTAAAAGAATCATTGAGGACTTTTCATTAAGCTATGATTCTGAGATGTTAGACCAATATAGAAAGATAAACACTTCACTTTGGAGTCTATTAGAGCATGGAAAAACAAGCAAGGATGTAGTTTTAAACACACGCTTTAGTGAGTTCTTTAAGCTTTACAACATTGATGTTGATGGAGAAAGGGTAGAGAAAAAGTATCGTCAATATCTAACTGAAGATGTAGATTTAGTTCCAAATGCTAAAAGCACTCTTTTTGAATTAAAGAAGAGAGGTAAAAGACTATATACTGCATCAAATGGAGTGTATGAAACACAAATTCAAAGATTAATTAATTCTGGTCTATTTGATTTGTTTGATGATATGTTTATATCAGATAAAATAGGACATGAAAAGCCCTCAATTCATTTCTTTAAATATTGCTTGGATAGTATTAAAGGCTTAGAAAGAGATAAAATAATTATGGTAGGAGAT
>JBPOHM010000388.1:0-1888 GCA_052035585.1 Bacillota bacterium | reverse complement strand
GTATATGTGGATTCTGCACCAATGATTGATAAATATTGGGCTTGGAAAGCAGGATTAGGATTTATTGGTGAGAATACGCTTTTGATAAATGAACAGTATGGTAGCTATGTATTTATATCTAATATTTGTACTTCTCTGCTGCCTCCCATAGAACATATACAACAACCTCAATCAGATAAATGCAGTAATTGTAAAAAATGCTTGGCTGCTTGTCCTACTCAAGCCCTCCTACACAATAAAAAATTGAATGCTAGTAAATGTATTTCGTATCTAACTATAGAAAAGAAACAAAATGACTATTCAGGTCTATCTAATAAAAATATAAACTATATTTATGGATGTGATATTTGCCAGAGCGCTTGTCCCTATAATTCTAATATTCCACAGACCCAAATAAACGATTTTATTTTTAATGAAGTGGAAAAAAATCTATTAAAAAATTGGGCAATAGGTGTAAGCGATTGCCCAAAAGATTTATTACAAAAATCAGTTATAAAAAGAAAAATCAAATAAGTTGCGATCAAATAAGTAAATTATGAAATAAGGATAATAGATGAGTTAATATGATAAAATGGAGACGATGAGATGACAAGGAGACTGAGGAATAGATAACTAGGGAGACTGGGAAGATAGGGTGATGACAAGGAGACGAGGGAACAAAGTGAGCTGTTTGGTTTAGTGATCTTCTTTCAACTACTAAACATCTAAACTCCTCCACTCCTAAACTACTCAACATTTTATCTTTCATCTTTCCACTACTTTTAACTTTATGAACTTTTAACTGTTTATATTTTCAGGGCTAAAGCCCACCATCTTTTCTTGGTTGTACCACGACCTAAAGGTCGTGGTTAATATCTATCCCTTTGCTATTCGACCTAAAGGTCTTTGTCATTAGTAGCAATTCGTGAATTGACCCTACAAGGTGTTTTGTCTTGTGTATCGTCTTTCAGGGCTAAAGCCCACCATCTTTTCTTGGTTGTACCAGGACCTAAAGGTCGTGGTTAATAAAACGCTTTTTATCTGACCTGAAGGTCTTTGTTATTAAACATATATTTCATCTCTAATCTGTAAGCCGAAAGAGAGTATTATCTAATACTTTGCTAACTAACATAAATGTCAAAGCTTTATTTCTATATTATCTAACTTTCACGTCAATTAACCACGACCTTGAGGTCGTGGTCTTAATAAAACAATTAATCGGGCTTTAGCCCTGATAATCTTTGATGATTTATTAATATTCTTCGTTAAAAGTTAATATTTTGTGATTTTATTTTTCATTAACCTTGTGTGTAATCATGATAATCTTTATCATTATCCTAAACGCCTAAACTCCTCTACTCTTAAACTTACAATAAAACTGGCTAATAGCTTGGTATTATTATGATTTTGTTTAGAAATTTAGCATTAGGAGTTTATAATTTATTTTTGTAGATGAGTACAATTTAATATCAAATAAATATATTTAAAAAGAGAAATGGAGGGTATTCCTCCATTTCTCTTTTATTCTCATTATCTTATGGGCATCCACAACAATTTACAGTACCCATAGACTATATCATATCTTATAATTATAAGCACTACTCAGTAATAAATTTAATGAGCATTATTTGGATAACTTGGATTTCCACTACAACTTGTTTTCCATATTATACGAACTGCACCTGATGCACCATTCATTGCATAGGAGGCACCTGATGCTCCGCCAGCACCAACAACTACAGTATATGTACTTCCAGGAGTAACAGAAATATTATTTTTCCAAACTAAACCACCACCAGCACCGCCGCCGCCACCGCAAGCATAAACAGAAGAACAGCCTCCGCAACCACAATATATTAATGAAGCAAAACATCCGGCATTACCACCAGAATATCCAGTAACTGAACGG
>JBPOHM010000341.1:0-1655 GCA_052035585.1 Bacillota bacterium | reverse complement strand
TTTTACAATCTTACTCCTAAGCTGCTCAAATGAGGTAGTAGTAATTCTATTTCCACCTGTAAAAAGATCAAATATACTCATTTTTCTCATCTGCTATATTATTTACCATGCACCACCAGAAGAGCCTCCACCACCTCCTCCAGAAGAACCACCTCCACCAAAACCAGAACCTCCTGAACTCCATCCTCCTGATCTATATCCACCAGAACTACTATAAGATCTTGATGGGGGCAACGATGAAGCATATACCGTTCTATTAAAACTAGATAGAGAATCAATAAATACATATGTGTTAAATCTATCTATTCTTCCTTCATACCATTGTGGTGGAGTGGTATATAAATCTTCAAACACCTTTGCCCACTTCTTCTCTAAATTAAATATCATTGCATATGGAAGAAGTTTTTCAAAAACACCTTTATACTTTTCAGGGTCATTATGAAATTTAATTTTCTCATCCTCTGCAGTGTCAATATACATTTTTAAACCCATTAGATATGCATAAGCCTCATTTCCTTTGTCAGTTCTAATATTTATTCCTGTACTGAAGATAACAAGAAGAATTAAAGAAACAAGTATACCAAGATAAGTTCCTATTGAAGCTGATAAAATGAATACAGGTAAAGATTGAAAAAGAAAGAAGAATGATATTAAGGAAATTGCAGTTAGTGCTAGTTTTGTATTCTTTTTACTTGATGATACATAACCGTTATTTTTTAAAAAACTTCTAACCTGGGATAATGCTGTTATAGTAGTATTAGAAAATTCTGATAATTTACTCATTTGTACAGTATCACCAATTGCAAATAATTTGTTCATAATAGTTTTTGCATGTTCACTTTCGTTAGTAAACTCTTTCTGTTTAACAAATTCATACTTTTTATCCTCATACTCTCGTATTTTATAGTATCCCTTAACAGCCATTTCTATAAGCAGTGCAGAAACAGCTTTGTTATTCTCTTTCAGTGAATCTTTAATAAGCAAAGAGCTGCTAAGAACATCAAAACCTTTAAGAGGTTTGTACTGTGGAATTACTGTATACTTCTTACCATTACGAAAATCCTTAAGAAGTACAAAAAGAATAATACCAACAGGAATAGGTATTAAAATACCCATATTCGCAATAATCATATCTTTTCTCTGCTGAGCTCTTGTATCATCAAAAGTCCCCTTAGGAAGTTTAACAGCAACTGTATATCCTTCATAGCTGTTTAATGTCCCATTAGGCTTTACAGTTAAAATATTTCCATTAATCTCATATGTACAATTTTGCTCTTCAGACCCATCGGGGCCAGTATAACATACAGCTTCAGTAATATCCCCTGGAAGGGTTAAGGTAGCATACGCATTATCAATTGGAAAATTCCAGCCTGGACCAATAATGTTAAGATACAGCTCATCATGAGTATCAAAGTATGAGACTCCTGTATACTTCATATTGTAATCAATAACATAGATATATGGCTCTTTAATAACAATATTTGGATCTCCAATTCTAAGCTTTGCCCATCCATTTTCATCACTCCTGGTATATTTACCCTCTGTACTATTTGCTTGATTACTTAGTGGATAGTAAATAACATTATTAATAATTAACTGTGTAGGTCTCCTAAATGCTGAAGTGGAGTATATATATGGAATAGACCACTCAATAC